>JALYUO010000265.1 GCA_030853735.1 Chloroflexota bacterium | reverse complement strand
GCGGTAGGTCCGGCCGCGCCCGGCGCTGGCGGGGAGGCGTCCCCGGCGGGCGGCGCGGGATCGGCACCCGCTAGCGCCGCGCAGAGTTCTGGATAGAGGCGTGTGAGGATCTCATCCAGGGTTTCGCTCAGATTGTGGAGCAAATGCCAGCGATCGGCGACCTGTGTGGCCTGCGGAGCCCCTGCGGTCGCGCCCTGCACATAAGCTTCGGCCCGGTCGCGCGTAATGACCTCGATGGTTGGCTGCGCGCGCAGCCAGGCGGTGAGACTCGCGCCCGTGCGATCGGGGAGCAAGTCCAGCGGGCGGCCGGTTTCGTGATCGGCGAGGATCGTGCCGTAGGTATGGCCCTTGCGGAAGGCAAAATCATCCACCCCGATGATGTGCGGGGTGGGAGGAGCAGGGTCCGGCACCTGGCGTACCAACCGTAGCAAGGTGGTGGGGCTGGTGAGCAAGCCCAGCGGGGCCGCCAGGCGCGCGCCCGCTTCGCCCCCCAAGGCCAGACCTAGACGCTGCAACAGACCCGTCAAGCGGGTGGTGCGGCGGGCGGAGGGGGCGGCGAGGGCGGACACTCGCTCGGTGAAAATGCGGCGGGGGCAGGCCGCATTGGCACAAACGAAGCGGCGGGCCTGGAGACGCAAGCGGACGGCCATCGTGGCCCACGGCGCATCGGCCAGGGTGCGCCCGTAGCGACTATGGCGGCGCGCCGACAGCACGCCACAGACCGGGCAACTCACCTGGGGAGCGGTGGTGGCGACCACCAGGGTGATCCCGCTGGCCGCGCCAATGACCTCGGCCAAATGCAAACCGGGTTCGGTGGGCAATAACAAATTGGCAAGCATAGGACAGATCCTTCTAGGAGCAGGGTGGATAAATGAATCTGCTCACTAGAGTCTACGATTCCTCGGTTTCCTCCTCCCGACGTCACCAAAAGTGGGGGAGAACCCACTTTTCACCTATCATTCACAAGCAATACGAAGTAAGGTGCTAGAAAGGTTCGACCCATGACTGATGCTGAAATCATACGCCGCCTGGTGGCGGCCCGCCCGGTCACCGCGCTGCTGACCACGCAGGGAGTCGATGCGCTCCTGACCGTTGCGGACCAGGCGGTACTCACGGCGCTTAGTGAAGCGGCCCAGGCCGGAGTCTTCGCGCACGAATGGCATACGGACGAGCTGCGCCGGGCGGCGGGGCTGTTGCGGAGTGATCTCGCCGCGCTGCTGTGGCAGCTTCAGCGCCAGGAGATGGCCGCCGATCCGCAAGGCGTGCTCATTACGACGTTGGCTGCGCTCCAGCGAACGCAGAATCGGCCCGAGACGAGCTAAAGGTACTGAACCACTGACGGTGCGCCGGCGGGGACCGCGACGCACCCCGCCGACTCAGCCCGATCCGCCGTGCGCGCCACCGCCTTTGGGCTGCCAGCGTCCATCCGCCGGCACGATCAACGCTTGCTGAAGGCGGGGAGCACCTGATCGCACAGCTTCTGCGTATCCGCCGAGCTGAGCCGGTCCCCTGCGTCACCCGTTGCACTCTCCAGGACAATGAGCGTGATATTGCGGGCGACAGCTTGTTCGCGCAACTCCGGTGCCCGGTCGTGATCCAGGATGAGGAAGCGCCGGATATAGGTGCCCAAGTATTTCGGCTCCGCGAGCGCGACAAGTTGGGTCACGCCCGCCAGGGCCTCATCCCCAGGCCGAACTTCGATGATCCCGACTTGATTCTTGCAGCGGACGATCACGTTGATCCCCAGGTCGGCTTCCGCCGAGGGGCGCAGATTGGTGATCACCTCGTCGACGCGGCCCTGGAGGGCGGTGGCTACCTTCTGCACGACCAAGCCGTGCGGCGTTGTGGCGGGCAGTGGATGCGCCTGCCAGGAGTCTAGACCGTACGCCCGCAGGTACATGGCGAGGGTTAAGACCGCAGTGATCTCCAGCGGTGCCGGGGTTTCACGGACAAACGCAGTGCCTACCAGCTTGTATGCGTGGCAGAGGCTGCGCCCGCCTTCGCTTTGCAGGTACATGAGCCGACAGTCCCGCATATCCTGCGCCACCCGGTAGGCCGCGAGGGACATCGTTTTCGTGCCCCCGGTGAGGTTGAACAGTAACTCCCCCGGGCGCCAGTGATGCGCCGCAATGAAGTTCCACAGCGTTGCGCGGGCTTGCTCGATCAAGTAAGCGTCTACTTCCAACGGCAAGGATTCGATGCGCATCTGCGATTCGATCACCTGCTGGAGGTTTCCTGTCACCTTGCGGGAGGACGAGTGGTCGCTGTGGACCAGCACCACGGTCCGGGGGGTGTAATGGAGCACCGGCAACAAGTTTGGTATCGGCTGCTCGCCCACCAGGCAAACCATCACGCCCGGCACCCCAGGTTCGCCGAGCTGGTTGTGGAGCATGAGGAAGGTCTGCAAAGCCAGGTTGCGCGGATTGACTTCATAGGCGGCGGCCAACAAATCCTGGACGCGGTTGTGGGCCACGGCCCATTGCGTCAAGTGAAACACCCTATCGGTCAGGTTAGCTCCCTCGTTGGCTATTTCAGCCAGGTTAATATCCAGGTAGTAACGCGCCAGCCGGGCAAGCGTCGTTGCATCAGGAAAGGCGCTGAGGAGCGCTTTCTCCAGTTCTTCCAAATGGGGCCCAGTCAAGTCCATTGTAGCACGTCCTCCGATAGCCGGTGGCTGGATTATTCGCGTATCATGTAACATATAGCGTAGCTATTAGTGTAACATAGATTACCAGTTTCTACAACGTAAACTAGCATCCTACCAGCCGATCATACAGCGGGGCGATCCGGGCGACCAGTGCCCGGACCAGCGCCACACCTGGCCGCCGCCAGCGCACGATCCCTAACAGCGCCGCTTTCTGGGCCATGATCGCGGCCGGTCCGGGGCCGGTGACGCGCGGCGAACACCGGCGATACCGCGTAAGCCCGTCAGCTACAAGTTAAGGGCGTTGCCGCCCTGTCAAGGCGGCGTGCGCCCCGCTATTGGGTAGAATATATAGTCTTCGCGAAAAAGATTCCGCAATCCCACCAACGAGGAGTTCGCATCTAGAGGTGCAAACGACGCGCCGCCTTCGGCGTTTGCCCCCCAGGTGCTGACTCCGCAGCCGGATAAGTCTAGCGCATTCGGAATCTTTTTCGCGAAGACTATAGCTATGACTACCCCTGTTGACCAGCTACGGGCGAAAAGCACCGCACGCCATACCGGCCCAAACCTAACATTACTGATTTTAACCGCAATGTAACACCTTGCCCTTCGCTCATTTTCAGGGCGGTTGGGCCAAATACTGGGGTAGCTGAGTATAGATCGTGGCAGGCAGTTCTAACAAGGCCAGTATCTGCTGCTGGAGGCTGGTGAGGGGGGTCAGATGGTACTGGATTTCGGGGCCCGCGCTGACGCGGGTCAGGGTCACGCCCTCGAACTGCTCCAACAGCCGCTCGGTGGTGGGCCGCGCCGTCTTGGCCTGCGGCTGGCCCTTGGTCAGTCCGGCCAAGGTGCTCCCCGTCGTCGCCAAGGCCCGGCGCACCACAAACTCGACCAATGTCAGCACGCGCAGCCCAATTCCCAACAGCCGCCCCAGCCCCACCACATGGTCGGCCCGCTGCAAATAGAGCGGACGGATGCTCAACGGCGCCCCCTTCAACCGCCCGAAGTCGTCCTCGATCAGGTACTCGTCCCGATAGGCACGCACCGCCGCTTCCAGCCTCATCGTGGCCGCTGGCTGGTTGGTCGCATAGACCTGCCAGCCCAGCAGCGCCCGCGCCTGCTCCAGCGGCTGCGCCGCGATTGTGCTGCACACCTGGTAGTCCCAGGTGCGCACCGTGCGGCCCGGCTGGCCTTTGTAGCCGCGCACCTCGCGCGTCGACACCGTCTCCTGGCAGACCGCCACCAGCAGGCCCGTCACCTGGTGGTGGGCCGTGATGGCCGTGATCGCACCGTCCACGGCGGCCCGATCAGCCAAGCGTTTTTGGCCCCGCCCACGGGTATTCAACGCCGTCAGCGCGGCCTGGGCCGCCGTCAGCCGGGCGTCCAGGCGGGTCCGACCAGCGGCGGCCGTGGCGAGGGAGCGCACGATCAGATGGCGCTCCTCCCAGGTGTAGACGCGCCCGTCCACGGGTGCCGTCAGGGGGACGCTCCGTTCATAGCCCTCGGCGATCAGCACACTCGGCCCGTCGGCGCGCAGGCGGGTGATCGGGGTCAGCGGTTGGTCGCCCGCCAAGACGGGGGCCAGATAAGCGGCGCGGGTGGCGGGCGGGCACTGGGTCGCCGCCAGGGGACACAGATAATAATCGCCCCCACTCTGCACATGGGCGCGGGTCGCCAGGGCGGCCATTTTGGTGTCGCCGACGTAGAGCAAACCGCGCTGCCCTAGCGTGGCGCGGCAACGGGTGATCGCGGGGATGTAGAGGGGATCATCAGCCCGGTGACCAGCGACGACCTCCGTAACCAGCGGCAAACCCAGCGGGTCCAGGCTGGCGAGCAGGATTTTGACTTGCGGCAAGTCCGGGCGATGGTCTTTGGAGTGGCCGAGTTGAAAGAGGCCCTCGTCGGTGATCTGCCAGTAGCCGCTGGTGGTGGTGGTATCGAGACGCACCCGCTCGGTGGGCACGGCGTAGACACGCAGGATTTGGCGGGTGAGCGCGGCCTCGGCCAGCGGCCAGCGGTCGTCGCTGAAGGCGTGCAGCAAGCTGGCGAGGCGATCATCAGTGAAATCGAGCGGGGTCAGCACCTGGCCGCTAGCGGCTTGTAAGGTCTGGAGATGGGTGGTGACCCAGCGTTGGACATGACTGAGACGATGATTGGCCTGGGCGAGGATATGGGTGAGCCAGATGACGGTGACCCAGCCAGGGGTGAGACCCTGCCAGTTGCCATGCGGCGGGAAATAGGAATCGATGAGCCGGGGGACATCCATACGCCGCAGTTGGGCCAGCAGGAGCGGGATGTCGTCCACCCGTTCGGTGGTGATAGTGAGTGTTTCAAGCATACGGCTAGCTTACCTGATTTCCCCGAACTTGGCTAGAAATGAGCGAAGGGTAAG
>JALYUO010000259.1 GCA_030853735.1 Chloroflexota bacterium | reverse complement strand
TGGGAGCGGCCTCCTGGCCGCGATGGCGCTCCCTTATCACTGTATGCGCCAACGCTACCCTGTCACTATAGCACGCTCACTGCTGGGGCAAGCCTATCGCGGCCAGGAGGCCGCTCCCACAACCCATTCTTCGTGCTTCTTCGCGCCCTGCGCGCATCAACCCGGTATCTTCGTGCCACTGCGCGGCCTGCGCGGATCAACCCGGCTTCGTGATCCTTCGTGTTCTTCGTGGATCAAAAAGGGGCTAGTCGGCGGCGGCTTTGATCTGCTCATAGAGCGCGACAGTAGGGGCGGTAGGCGTGATGCCGAGGTCGGCCCCTAACACCTCTTCGCAAAGCTGGTATTGCAGCAGCGCCTGGGCACGTTGCCCGCCGGCGTGCAAGCAGCGCATGACATAGCGGTGCGCGTCTTCGCGGTAGGTGTCCTTCGCCAGCATCTGGCGGGCGGCCTGGAGGCAGTCGTCGGTGCGCCCGGCCTGGAGATAGGCTTCGCACAGGTGGGCCAGCATCCCCAAGTAGGTCTCGCGCAGATGGGTGCGCGTGGGGATGGTCCAGTCGTCGTAGAGGTTATCGCTCAGGTAGTCGTCGCGGTAGAGCGCGGCGGCGGCTTCGTAAGGCGCGATGGCTTCGCTGGGGCGCGCGGCGCGGTCCAATGCCTGCCCCTGGCGGATATGTTCCAGGAAGCGGTCCACATCGGTGTCCACGGTCGCCAGGGGGTTGAAGAAATAGGCATCGTCGCGGAAGATGATGTAGGCGGGCGCATCGCCACCGCCGGGCAGAGCCAGCATCTGGCGCAGGCTAGAGATCGCCAAATGCAGGCGGTGCGTGGCGGTTTTAGTCTCCACATCGGGCCAGAGCGTGTGCAGCAGGGTATCTTTGCCGGTGGGTCGCGCGCGGTGGGCCAGCATAAACTTGAAGATGTCGGCGGCTTTGCGGCTCTGGCGCAGTGTCACCTCGCGGTCGCCCACCAAGACGCGGAACGGGCCGAGCAGTTGCGCCTGCAACGGCGGCAAGACGAGCGGCATGGGGCCGGGCGTAGGCGCGTCACCGGGCGCGGGGGTGGGGCCGACGGCGGACGGCGGCACGGGCACGCCCTGCATTGTCGGCCACGAGTCGCGCGCGAACTTGAGCATGGCCTGGAACTGCTGAGTCAACTTCACGTCTTGCTCTTCGAGTTGTTGGAGCAGACGAGTAGCGTGGCGGCGCATTTGCTGCTGCTGGCCGTAGGACGTGGCGAGTTGCTGGGCCAAATAGACGGCCATCGCCAGGGTGGGTTGGTGGGTTTGCAGGGCCAAGTCGTGCGCCCGTTGCAGGTAGGGCGTGGCACCGAGCGCATCGTTGGCATAGAGGTGGGCCAAGCCGAGCATCCAGGTGGCCCAGCCGTTGTAGGCGGGGCGGTCAGGGCGGTCGGCGTGGGCCAACGCGATGCGCGCAGCATCGGCCGCCGCGCTTGCGTCGCCATAGATCAGCGCGTTGAGCGCCTGTTGCAACAGCGCATCGGCCTCGCCGTGCAGCCACAATCCTGCGGCAGCCGGGGCGGGGCCACGGCCGGCAGAATCGGTGCCGTTTTGCGCTTGGAACTGGCGCAACGGAGTTGGTGTGCGCCCTACGGTGCTGTCGTCTGGTGGCTTCGGATTTTTCACCGCCACCCCCTCAAGCCAGAGTTGGGCGGCCTGCCCAACAGACCGCTGGGCTTATTATAGCTTACCGCAGTGGCGGCGGTCAAGCGCGACCGGTGGACACCTTGCGCGGGTGGAGCGGCAAGGTGAGCTGGAACTGCGCGCCCTGGCCGGGCAGGGATTGGACTGTCAGCGTGCCGCCGTGTGCCACAGCAATGCTGTGCGCTAGGTAGAGACCGAGGCCCAGCCCGCTGGACCCAGAGCCGGCCGCGAAGCGGGTGAACAGATGGGGTAACAGATCAGGGCTGATGCCTAACCCCTGGTCACGCACCGTGATGATCACCCATAACCCCGCGTCACGCGGCTGCGCCGTCACTGTGATCACCACCGGCGCACCCTGCGGTGAGTGTTTGATAGCGTTGCCGATCAGGTTCTCCAGCGCTTGGCGCAGGCGGTTGGGATCGGCTTCCATGTTCAGTGCAGCCGGCGCAGCCACCTCAACCGGACACCCCGCCGTGTGGAGTACGGCTGCGGTCTCCTGCACCAGCGCGACTACATCTAGGGGTTGCACCGTCAAGGCGAAGATGCCCTGTTCCAAGCGCCCAACATCCAGCAAATCCTGGATCAGATCATTCAGGCGGACCAACGCTTTTTCCAACGCCACTGCATCACGCATATCCTGCGTCCGCTCTTCGCGGACGGCCCGCGAGCGAATCAGGCTTATGCGCCCAAACAACGGGGTGAGGTAGTTGCCGAGATCGTGCGCCAATACCGTCACCAACTCTTCCGCCGTCACATGACGGGCGGCAATGACCGCATCTTGGCGCATCTGCTCCACCAGTTCCGCCCGGTGCGCCACCGCGCCAATCCAGTGGGCCACAGCTTGGGCAAAATAGAGGTCATCTTGGGAGAAAGCATCGGGCTGGGCCGAGTCCATCTCTAGCACCCCCCGCCGGTGCCCATTCACGGTCATCGCTACGACAATCACAGACTGAATACCCAAGCCCTGCCGCACCCCGAACGACTCTTTAGGGTCGTGTTGCACTTGCCCGCTAAAGAACGGTTGCCCCGTCTGATACACCTCGACCGTGCGCCCGCCCTTCGCAATCGGCAGGTGATCGAGACCGAGTGCGATCTGCTCTCGGCCCATCGGGGAGTGGCTGGTGCCCGCCGCCACGAGCGCATCCGTCAGGGGGTCATAGAGAAAAACATCCGTCTTATCGGCTCCGACCGCCGCAGCAAGGAGATCGCTGGCTTGGTCCATGGCCTGCTTGACTTCAACCGCATCAATTGCCAGCAACTTTTCGAGCGTAGACAGCAAGCGTTGCGGCACATCTGGGGAAACGAGGTCTATGGTCAGCGTATTCATTTGGCAATAGCCTTCTTCCCACCCCAAAGGGGGTGCAGGCTAGTAGGAGTGCTAAAATCTCAGGCTAACCTATTAAAACGAGACGGTGAATTATGCAAATGAATGAATAGCACAGATTGTACCACGGGCTAACGCACCACCACGCGATAATGGCCCACCTGCGTCGTCTGCGGGGCCAAGGGCGCGACGACCAGCACGGTGCGCCCGCTGCTGCCGGTGGGCAGGGTCAGGCTGCCGTGGTTGGCGGCATCCAGCGGCAAAACTGTGACGCTGGACGTGCCGTTGGCGGCGTAGGTGATGATCTGCACAACGAAGCGTTCGGGCAGCGTGGGGGTGACATGAACCCAGCCTTGCGCCCGCCAGCCGTTCGCGCCGGGGGTCTCCGCATCGTCGCGGTAGCCAATCTCCGGCACGGCGATGTCGTCCAGGGCGAAGCCGTCGGCGTTATAGCCGTCGTCGGTCACATACTGGAAGCGCAACTGCACTGCCTTGCCCGCGTAGGGGCTGAGGTCTACCCGCTCCTGCACCCAGACCGAGCTGTCGCTGCCGCCGCCGCTGTGGGCGGTGTAGCCGTGGCCCAGGTTGTTGCCGTTGGGGTTGGCGGCGGTCGTGCCGGGTGCGGCCAGCGTGGTCCAGGTCTGCCCGCCGTCGCTCGATAGTTCAACATAGCCGTAATCGTAGCCGTCTTCCACATCGTACCAGGCGGCGTAGGTCAGCGTGGCCGTTTTAACCGCCCGCAGGTCCAGATCACGGGTTAGCGCGGGGGCCGCCACGTCGCCGCGCCCGCTCCACCACAGCGCGCGGCCC
>JALYUO010000217.1 GCA_030853735.1 Chloroflexota bacterium | reverse complement strand
CGACCTTTGTGCCCGATCCGGCGACGGCGGCCCGCCAGTATCGGGGGGTGCGCGACGGGGTGGCCGCGCTGCTGCCCACGGTCGCCCCGGCGCGTTACCCCCTGGACTTCTGCGAACTCTGCATCCTGGCCCATGATGTGGAATGCGTCTTGAATGCGGCAGATCGGGCGCTGTGGTATGCCCGACAGGCCCAGGTGGTGCTGGGGGCGCTCCAGACCCGCGCCGGGCGGGTGGCCGACCCGCGCTTTGCCCACTATCGGGTCAATATCCCCATGGCCGTGGCCGTCGCCTGCACGAACCTGGGGCTGCCCCAGCGGGCGCTCGCGGCGTATCAGGCCGCCGAAGCCGTGGTCGCCGGCGACGGCGCTGCCGCCTTCTGGCTGCCCCATCTCTACCGGGGCCACATCAGCACCCTGGCAAAGGGACCCCGCTTCACGTTGAGCGAAGTGGCCGGCTACGCGGCGCAGGCCCGGCGTTACTGTGAGCAGCAGGCGGCACCGGATGCGGAGCTCTTGTTGCTGCTGCTGGCCGAAACGGAAGGGCGGGCCTACCTGCGTTACGGCAACCTCAAACGGGCCGCCGCTGTATTGGATGCGCTGCCGGCCCAGGCCGACCGGGTGGCGGCGAGCGGGCCGTTACATCAGGCCATCATCCGCAAAACAGTGGCCGCGTTGGGTTGGGCGCGGGGCGATCGCACGGCCTGGGCCTACTGGATTGGGCAGGCGCTGACCCTCGGCCAAGCGGCGCAGCTCACCCACCAGGTCGCGGGCATCGTGCGAACCTACGGCGCGGCGGTGGCCCCGATCCTGGCGGCGCTAGGCGCGGGTGGGCGTAATAGAGGAGGGTGAGTGTTGTCGGCTCCACCGCCACGCCGTATCTCTTGCCTCCCCGCGCCCTGCGTGGTACTATAGCGGCAACACCTGCGTCGCTCGAAGGACTCTTATGCGTCGCCTACTCGCCATCCTAACACGGTTCCTCGCCTGTGGCGCGCTTGCTGCGCTACCGGTCCACCCTGCCCCGATCCTCACGCCACTTACCGCGCCGGTCTCCTTCACGAGTTACCCCACTAGGTTCCTCGTGAGCAAAGTCCGCCTCCGCCAACGCCTTGGCGGTGACGGTCGCCGCCACCCGGCAATCGGCAGGTCCATCGGTCGCGGCGGTGCTGCTGATAACTGCGCTGAGGTATGCACTGTGTGACCTAGATATTTACTGACATCTAGTGGGGTAGCCCCTATGCAATCTATGCACTTCGCACACTAATGTCTCGCTTACAGCAGCTGTTGGGTCATAAGGCATGGCAAGGGATTACTGTGATTCTTGCCGCACTGACCTTGCTTATCGCGTGGCTACAGATCGCACCGACTTCAAATACTGCCCTTAGTCCCGCACCCCTGGATTCTACTACGTCACGTAAAGCTTCGTTGCAGGGCCGCATTGCGTTTGTGTCCTATCGTGACGGCAATGCAGAAATCTATGTGATGAACGCTGACGGTAACAACACGAAGCGCCTCACCAACGAACCGGAAGCGGATTGGTTTCCGGCGTGGTCTCCCGATGGGCAACGTATTGCCTTCGCGACAAACCGTGATCATAATTTCGAAATCTATGTGATGAATGCGGATGGCAGCCACCCTGTCCGTCTCACAAATACGCACAGCTTTGCTGGGTACCCGGCGTGGTCGCCGGATGGCCGCATGATTATGTTTGGTGTGGAGCAAGGGGCCACAATGCAACTCCACCTCATGAATGCCGACGGCACCCAGCAACGGAGTCTTCTGAACGATCCCGTAGACGGGTGGTACGCCAAGTGGTCACCGGGAGGTCAGCAGATCGCTTTTAACGCAGAGTATGAGGGAAATACGGAGGTGTATCTTTTGAACTTGGCTGACGGCCAACGTAAACGCTTGACCGATTATGCTGATTTCGCTGGAGATGCGGTTTGGTCGCCTACGGGAGAGCGAATCGCGTTTGTTAGAACTCAGGGACTATCTCAACAAATTTACGTGATGAATGCCGATGGTACTCAGCCTACTCTGCTTACTTATAATCCTGGCTATGGATCTAATCCCGTGTGGTCCCCCGACGGTCAGCATATTGCTTTCACTTCCGCCCGGGCGGGCGACGGTGATATTTACGTGATGAATGCAGATGGTAGCCAGCCGATCCGACTCACTTATAATCCTGGGGATGATATTAATCCCGCTTGGTGGGCACCCAAGTAGGAGCGATACATGGGCGGGTTACATAAATTACCGATAGACTTGCGTAGGCTCCTGGGCCATCAAGTATGGCGACGAATCGGGGGGCGGGTGGCCAGCGGGGTGCGTAAACTGTCGGCAGCTGTGCCTAAGCTACTGAGCAGTCAAGTATGGCAAGGCATTGGGGGGATTGTCGCTATCCTCAGTCTAGTGGTAGCAGTAATACAGCTTACTAAAGCCCCGGCTGTGGTTCCTAAATCCGATATAGCCGGACGCATTGCTTTCGTTTCCCGGCGGGACGGCAATCCAGAGATTTACGTAATGAACGTTGATGGGAGCCAACAAAGAAACCTTACCAATAATGCGGCGGACGATTTCTCGCCGGCGTGGTCGCCGGATGGGCAATGGCTCGCGTTTAATTCTTACCGGGAGGGTAGTTCCCATATTTATGTCATGACGGCGAATGGCGAGCAGTTACGCCAGCTAACGAATAATCCTGCCGATGATTTTACTCCTGCGTGGTCACCGGATGGTCGTTACATAGCGTTTACGGCTAATAGAGACGGCAACGAAGAGATTTACCTAATGAGTGCTGACGGCACGGCACAGCACAACCTGACGACGAATCCAGCGGATGATTGGGGTCCTGCATGGTCGCCGGACGGCAAACAGATCGTTTTCACCTCAGATCGCGACGGTAATAACGAAGTATATATGATTAACGTTGACGGCAATGATCCTACGCGCCTAACATACGATCCCGCCGATGACCGTAATCCGGTATGGTCGCCAGACGGAACATACATCGCCTTCTCCTCCAATCGAAATGATAATCAGGATATTTATCTTGTAAATACTGACGGCAGCCGCCCTACGCGACTCACCGACGATCCCGCTGCTGATGGGCAACCCGCTTGGTCGGCCGACAGCCAGCATATTTTATTCGCTACTGATCGCGACGGTGACGGTAATATTTACCTGATGAACGTGGATGGTCGCCAACCACTTCGTCTCACCACGTCCACGGCCGATGATCTTCATCCTGCTTGGTGGTCACGCAAATAGTTGGCGATCTACTGAATACGCCAATGGTGACCTTTGTTGCCGCACATCCCCTGAGCAATCCCTGATCCTAGCCACCTCACATTTGTTGACAAATCCGCCTGCCCTACCGCTTGCATCCGCCGCCCCAATCTGCTACGATAGCGGCAACACCCGCGTCGCCTATTGCCCCACTCTAGCCCCCCCAGGAGGACTCTCATGCGTCGCCTACTCACCACCCTGGCTCTACTCTGCGCCTTGGGCGCGCCCACCGCCCTGCCCGCCCAGGCCGCCCCGCTCGTCGCGCCGATCCTCGCGCCGGCGGCCTTCACCACCTACACCAGCACGGCCACGGTGTCGAATGCCAGCCCGCGCCAGAACAGCACGGTCACGGTCTCCGGCACACTCAAAAGCGGCGGTAAGCCCGTCGCCGGGGTGCCGATGACCGCGACGTGGCGCTACAAGACCACGGTGAGCTACTGCACCGGGTAGCCTTTGGTCGCCCGGCTGATGCGGCGGGCGACCAAAGGCTACCCGGTGCGGGTGACGCTAGTGTTCGCCCCCGTTGGGCGGGCGGCGGTGGGCACGGCGGTGACGAGCTTCACGCCACACTAAGGCGGTGGGTGTACCGCTCACGCGAGATTAAAGACTAGGAGCTATGAACCAATACACTCCCGTACTCTGGCGGTTAGCTGAGGCGGTCTTAGATTCCGTGCAGCTTGGGGAGCTGCATACGGTAGTCCAGGCTGCGGTGTTGGACTATGCCGGCTTGGTTGCGTTTGATCTCGCGTTGGGTGGTCCCAGCCTGGACCGGCTGACTTGCAACGACCGCTTAAACTGTGCGGATGGGGATCGCGATCTTTTCCGTTCCCTCCAATACTGCTATCCGAGCTTTTATAGCGGGAGCAAAAACGGTACGCTGGAGTGGCATACGCGCACCATTGTGCAAATGAGTGCCCTGCATCTGGAGGATCTCGTTAAACGGATTGCCCGGATGCTGGTTGGGACGATGGGTGCAGCATTGTATAGTCCGCTGATCAAGCTGCATATTGGGCAGCCTACTCGGCAGCAATTGCATGATTTCTTGCCGCTATACAATAGTGCGAAGCACGATATGGATCATCCGAAAGACACGCATCTGTTCTCCGTCGAAGATGCTATCCTGGCTTATGTGGTCAGTCGGCAACTCGCCCGCCCGTTGTACGGTCACGCGCGTTTACAGACGAACTTACAGATTTATGATCAGCCCTGTTCGTAAGAGGCGCTGCCCCTATGCAGGAACGCCGTTACCTTTCTGACCCCGCATTTCAACTAGAGATGCAGATGTCCAACCCTTTAGCGGAAATACAGCAGGATCGCGTATGACTGATCAATCGCCCCCACACTGGAAGCCGCTGAGTTGGCTGCCGGTGATCGCCGGCCACATTGACGGCATGGTGGAAGCCGACGGCGCGCAGTACACGCAGTTGCAGACCGCCCGTGCCACGCCCTGGCTCCTTGATGATGCCACGGTGCAGCGCGTGATCGCGGTCTTTACCGCGCAGCAGGCAGACCTGGGGCTATTCGACGAGCAGATCCGCCGCTGGACCTTCGATAACTGCACGCCCGCCCAGCGCCGCGAGGTAGACCGGCTGGCCGGCCAGATGACGCAACTGCGGACCATTAACACCGCGATGCTGGCTCTGGCCGCCGAGTTGCAAGCCGAGACCATCGAAACGCAGCTTGCGAAAAGCGATGTGGAACTGGGGTTGGAGTTTCTGTTGAAGGGCTGGCCGGGCGGCCAGGGTCCATCGCATACATAGACGTAGGACGTTGGAGGTGTCATGTTATGCCGATAAAAGCGCACGCAATGCCGGCATTTATGGTCCTGGCGCAGCCGGCAGCCTGATGCCGATCCCCCTTCCCACCAACACGCTGTTCTACGGCGACAACCTGGACATCTTGCGCGCCTACCTCGCGGATAGCAGCGTGGACCTGGTGTACCCCGACCCGCCGTTCAACAGCGGACGCAATTTTAACGTGCTGTTCAAGGACGAGCAGGGCGCGGCCAGCGAGTCGCAGACCGCCGCCTTCGATGATACGTGGCACTGGGGCCCGACCGCCGAGGCCACGTACCGCGAACTCCTCACCGCCGGCGCGCCGCACGTCAGTGTGTTGACCGAAGCTCTGCGGAAGCTACTGCCGGCGGGCCCGATGCTGGCCGCCTACCTGGTGATGATGGCGGCGCGCCTGGTGGAGCTGCACCGCGTGCTGAAGCCGACGGGTAGCCTGTATTTGCATTGCGATGCGACGGCCAGCCATTATCGCAAATCCAGCGTATTTGGGAAGATCGTCCCCGCTGCGCCGAAATACAAAGGATGCTCACAGTAATCAACGGCGTAGCTATAAGATGGTATAATACAGCGCTGTTGCCCTGACAAGGCCTGAAGGATCTTGCACGCCGTTGGAAGGATGTCTATGTCGCTACGCGGTATTTCTGACCCTATAGCCGAAATGCCCACCACGTTTGCCGATTATCGGAAAGATGCCCACAACTGGATCACCCTATCAACAGGTGAATTCTATCCGGATATTTTGGTGGACGCGGCGCTGCTCTATACACCCGTGTTGCAGTTGTTTGGGCAGCTACTCCGCACGTCCGAAAGCTCGGCGCGGCTGTTTACGCAAATTGCGGCGGTGCGTGAAGGCTGGATGCGGGTACAACTCGCACGAGTTTTCAAGCGCTATGTCAGTCCTAGCACGCCGGTCGAGATGTTAAAAGTGAAAAGTAAGGCCGCCGAGATCATCGAGCAATTCGGCCAGGAGTTTCGTCCGATCCCGCAAGTGCAGGCGGCCTTCGACCGCCGTCCCATGCCCGACGAGCCGTTATGTGCGCTGCTCTGGGAATACAAGGATCGGGGGAAGAAAGGCTACGACTTAACAGAGCGGTTCTTTGAACTCTTCCGCGCCCATTACCCTGACCTCCCGCTCACCGGTCCCGAACGTGCGGGCCGGGATGTCATGTTGAGTGAAGTTTTACCCGATTACTCCAACCCCAATCGGCCCGTTGATTTCGTAATCTGGAGTGCGGATAAAAGCCAGATCTTGGCGGTAGGACTGGCCCGCTACGATGGGGATCGAGGGGGCGCACAGGAAGATGACCGCACGGGGGGGTATAGAGACTGTGCGCGCGAGATCCTGACCTACGCTGAGGCGCATAACCAGCCAACGAAGGTGATCTTCATAAACGATGGGCCGGGCCTGTTGCTCGGATCAATGTGGCGCGATTATGCTCACCTGGAAGCGAGTTGGTCGGGTAAGGTAATGATCGCAACCCTACGCATGGTGCCTCAGCGCATTACGCTTGATTGGCTAACGGCAAAGTAGGTAGGTAAATGTCTTCAACAGGAGTACCGAAAAGCCGGTGGAATGGGGCGCTGCCGGATGCGGCGACTACTTCTACAACTGCGCTGAGTATGAGCCTTGCGTATGAGGGGAAAGTGCCCCGCGAAGAAGTATTAGCGACCCCGCCGGCGGATCTCGCCACCCTGTGGACAGGACCGAGCGCGGGCGAGAATCGGCTGTACTACGGGGATAATCTAGCGGTGCTTAGTAGCCTGCTACGCGATCCGTTGGTACGGGGCAAAGTTAAGCTGATCTATATAGACCCCCCTTTTGCTACTAATAGCGTATTTCAGTCGCGTAGTGTGCAAAAGGATGCCTACCATGATTTGCTCCAGGGTTCGCAGTATATAGAGTTTACGCGCCAAAGGCTACTACTGCTTTACGAGCTGCTGGCAGAGGATGGATCGATCTATGTTCATCTGGATGACAACATGGCCTTCCACATCAAAGTAATCATGGATGAAGTTTTTGGGATAAAGAATTTTAGAAACTGGATTACCCGGAAAAAATGTAATCCCAAGAACTATACTCGAAAAGTATACGGCAATATCTCAGACTACATTTTGTTTTATACTAAATCTAGCAATTATGTGTGGAACCGGCCAGTGGACCAATGGACACCGGAACACGCGGCGAAAGAATACAATTGCCGCGAGGCGGGCACCGGCAGACGCTACAAGAAGGTTCCGATTCATGCACCGGGCGTTCGCAATGGCGCAAGTGGTACCCCCTGGCGGGGCAAGATGCCGCCGCCCGGCAAGCATTGGCAGTTCTTGCCTAGCACACTTGACGAGATGGAAGCACGCGGTGAAATCTACTGGTCGCCTAACGGCAACCCCCGCCGTAAGATTTATCTTGAGAACAGCGACGGCGTAAGCGTTCAGGATATGTGGCTGGACTTTCGGGATGTGCATAACCAAAATACAAAGATTACGGGCTACCCCACAGAGAAAAACCCACTGCTGCTGGAGCGGATTATAAGTGCATCCTCCAATCCGGGGGACTTGGTGCTGGATTGCTTTGTGGGGTCAGGAACGACCCTGGCGGTTGCCGCTGAGTTAGGAAGACGGTGGATCGGTGTAGATAACAGCCTAGAAGCCATCACAACGACGTTGCACCGCTTTTCGCATGGTGTGGCGCCAATGGGGGATTTCGTGGGCAAAAGCGGAAGCAACGTTACAAAGGCGTGGCTACCGTTACTCCAACCGGATGCAGACAAACCGATTCATGATTTCACATTGATTGCAGAGAGTTCGTTAGCTCAGGATCTGGAAGAGTCTTGTGAACAATGGCAGCGGCTAGCAGGGTAGGTAATCTGCCCGAGTCTGCGGTGGGCGCTATCGCTCCTACAAGCCAAGCCGCTCGGCGGGCAAGAGGGCAGCAAGGTCGGCAAGAAGGGCAGCGACCGGGGCATTGACGGCGTGATCACCTTCCTGGATGCGGACGCGGTAGGGCGGGTGCTGGTGCAGGTGAAAAGCGGCCATGTGAAGTCGGGCGACATCCGCGACCTGGTGGGCACGGTGGACCGTGAGAAGGCCGCCATCGGCGTGTTCGTGACGCTGGAGGAGCCGAGCCGCGATATGCGAACCGAGGCGGTCAGCGCCGGCGTGTATCCCTCGCCGGGCTGGGGCAAAGAGTACCCGCGCATCCAGATTTTGACCATCGCCGAGCTGCTCCACGGGGCCACCGTGGCAATGCCGCCGCAGCATGGCACCTTCCGGCAGGCTCCGCGTACGGCGGGCAGTGACGCACAGCAGGGGCTGTTGGGGCTGGGGTAGGGTTTGCGGAACTACGATGACGAGGTATTAAATGCTAGGTAAGCGCGGCACGGGTAAGCACGATGAGATCGGTCCCTGGTCTCTCGATAAATTGACATTGCTCCAAAAGTATCTTGATGCCTATGCCCATATTATGGGTAGCCAAGAATGGTGTCGCGCCTACCATTATATCGATGCTTTTGCCGGATCGGTGTATCCGACACTCAAATCTAATATACCGGCGACCCAGGAACGTTTTCCTATTGCGTCAGAGCAGGAGCAGTACATTTTAGGATCCTCTAAACGTGCTTTACTAACTACGCCCCCCTTTACTGTCTGTTGGTTCGTTGAACTAGAGTCACAACGCTTGAGCAGGCTACGCGAACTACAAAGCGATTTTCCTGATCGTGATATTCGGATTCGTGACACGGACTGTAACCAAGTATTGCGTACTGAAATTGTACCGCTGATTACTAAGCAGTCCGCGCAACGCGCCGTTGTGTTCTTAGATCCTTATGGCTTACAAGTGGAATGGGCGACTGTGCAGGCGCTCGCTACAGCTGGAACCTTTGATATTTTTGTGAATCTCTCGCTGATGGGCATCACGCGGTTATTGAAACGCGACAGTCCCCCGGACCCTCCTACGATGGAACTATTAAATCGTATGATGGGAAATACGAGCTGGGTTGCCAAGTTGTATGAGCGCACACCGGAGAGTTCCGTACTCCCCATGTTCCCCGACGAGCCGTTGGCCTCTACTTAGCTTTCCGCCGAAAGACTACAACGCGCAGTATAACTAGCGATTCAGGCTGGCAAGGCGCAGGATAACTAGGAAATATCTGCTGGTAGCGGATCGTTCGCATTGCACCGTTGCCCGTCTAAAATGCGGTCTGCCCAGCAAAATCAGCTTGATAGGCGCAGTATAAAAATACAGCCTGTTGAAAAACTCTCAGATGATACCGGGAGTGGTCTGGGCAAGGCCAAAGATCGCTCATTACCGCTCCTGCTCAGCCGTGAATCGATGGGGAAGTACCACCATCGTGGCACCAGAAGGCCGTTCAGTGGCTGGGCAAGGGGTTTTTCAACAAGCTGTATAGTTATACTGCGCGTTGTAGTCTTTCGGCGGAAAGCTAAGTAGAGGCCATTAAAGGAGTACCAACATGTATCGAGTAAACACCGCTAAACACCCCACACTCTATCGCCTCGGCCTGGTGTTGACCGGCCTGGCCCTGCTGACCGTTGGCCACGCCGCGCGGTCGTCGGCCCCGGCCGGGGCGGCCGGCACGATCGTGCGCGGGGCCCTGGAGATTGGGGACCTCCACCACGGAATTTCCCCCCCCCTGAGCATGCTGCCGCTGGCCGCCCACACCGCGCCCCCGCCCCACCGCGCGCGCGAGCAGGACCCCGC
>JALYUO010000210.1 GCA_030853735.1 Chloroflexota bacterium | reverse complement strand
CCCCTTACCGCGCAGGCCGGGGAGCGGGCGCGGAGATCGGGACATCACCAGCTCCATCGCGGCCAGGAGGCCGCTCCCACAGTTCGCCTTGCTCCCACCCCGCATCGTTCCAGCAATCAGACTCAGTCAATTCCCTCCTTGCTGCACCCGCTACCTTCACCGCAAGGCATAAGCCCTGAGTCACTGATCCTTTTTGCCATGACAGCCCTTTGCAGATCGGTTATAATCAGCCGTGAGCCGTGAGCCGTGAGCCGTGGGCGGTGAAGCGTAACTGACGATCAACGACCGACACCTGACACCTGACACCTGACACCTGACACCTGCCTATGTATCGTGTAACTGCTTCGCAAATTTCGCTCGGCGCGCGCACCTGGACGCGGCGCTGGGCCACCTTCGACGTGGTGCTGCTGTTTGCCACGCTGGCCGCCTGTGCCTTTGGCGTGGCGATGGTCTATAGCGCCACGCATGGTGTGGACCCCGATAGCTTCACTTTCGCCAACACGGCGGTCAAGCAGCTTTTTTGGCTGACGCTGGGCCTCAGCCTGATGTTTCTGCTGACGCGCGTGGAATACCATCTGCTCGCCAGCTTTGTCTGGCCGCTCTACGGTCTAACCATCGGCCTGTTGTTGTTCACCACCGTGCTCGGTCACACATCGGGCGGAGCCACGCGCTGGATCAACACCGGCCTAGTCGCCATCCAGCCCAGTGAGATCACCAAGTTGGTGCTGGCGCTAACCCTAGCGAAGTATCTAAGCGACAACGAAAAGCGCGCAAACCGCTTCCGTGTCTATGCCGGCAGCCTGATCATCGTCGGCATTCCCATGGGGCTGATCTTCTCGCAGCCCGATCTGACCACCGCCAGCGTGTGCGGCTTTATCTGGCTGGCGATGGTGCTGGCGGCGCGGTTGCGCTGGACCTACGTGGTCGGCACGCTGGCGCTGGGCGCGGCGGGGGCGTATGTGGGCGGCAGCTATCTGCTGCGAACCAGCCCCGATAAGTTCCAATATATGGCCGACCGTTTCCTGATTTTTCTGGCACCGGAGAAGGATCTCTGGGGCCAGGGCTATAACATCTTGCAGGCCCGCATCAGCATCGGGGCGGGCGGGCTGTTTGGGCAGGGCTTCTTGGCCGGCACACAAAGCCAGTTGCATTTCCTCAAGGTGCAGTACGCCGACTTTATCTTTTCGGTGGTGGCCGAGGAATTTGGCTTGATCGGCGCGGTCGCCCTGATCGCGCTGCTCTATGTGATCGTGCTGCGCTATTTGTATGTGGCGTTCCACGCGCCGGACAGCTATGGGATGCTGATCGCGGTCGGCATCGCCATGTGGCTGGGCATCCATATTTTCATCAATGTCGCCATGAACCTGAGCCTGATGCCGGTCGCCGGCATTCCACTGCCGTTCATCAGCTACGGCGGGTCGCAGATGGTCAGTCTGCTGGTGGCGCAAGGGCTGGTGCAGAGTATCGCCTTGCGGTCACGTAAGGTTCAGTTTGAATAAGCCGTGGACAGGCGGCGGTAAGGGGTAGCGGCATGACGGGTATGAACTTTTTGGACTCGATCCGCAAAGGCTTGGATCGGGCCAGCTTCGAGACCGATAAGCTGATGCGCTATAACCGCGTCCATGCGGAAACGGCGCGCCTACGCCTGGAAGCGGCGGAGAAGACGCGCCAACTGGGCGACCGGGTGCTGGCGCTCTACAAGGCGGGCAACCTGAACACCGGCGACCTGTCGCTGCTGGCCCGCGAAATCGTAGACCTGCAAACCCGCGCCCAGCAGAAAGAAGACGAAGCGGGGCTGATCCAGGCCGAGGTGTGGGTGGAGTCGCTTGACGGCACGGGCACCATGCCGGTTTACCACGCGCCCGGCTCTGCTTCAGCGGCGGGAGCCGGCGGATCGGGCAACGGATCGCTGTACCCCGGCGCACCCACGCCGACCCCGGTCTGGCCGACCTCGCCGCCCCCGGCGACGCATTGGACCCCGCCGGCCGCCCCAGCACCGTCCCCGCCCGCGCCCCATGCCCCGCCTACCCACCTGGAAGATCAGGGCACCCGCCGCGTCGCCGACCCACGCCAGCCGGAGCAGCAAGAATATTGCCCCAACTGCGGCGGCCCCTTGCGGCCCCACGCGGCCTTTTGCGCCCAGTGCGGCATTCGGCTGTGACGAGGTATCAGGTATCAGGGGT
>JALYUO010000198.1 GCA_030853735.1 Chloroflexota bacterium | reverse complement strand
GGTCGGCAGCATAGGCGAGGGAAGCACGCCGCCGGTCGGTGGGGGTCTCACAGGGCCGCCGCCCGGAATGCCGCGCACCGGCGCAGGGATGTCGTTGGTCCTGCCGTTGTGGTTGGGTCTCGCGCTGGGCTGCCTCATGCTGGGTGCCACGTTGCGCCGCCGCTCCGTGCGCGGCTAACGGCTTAGGGGAGAAGACCGATGGACGAAGAGACGCGCTTTACGCAGGAAGACATTAAGGCGGCTGGGCGCGACCGGGCACGCGGCGAGTTCGGCGGCAATCGGGAGCCGCTCTACGGCTTGGAGCCGATTGCCGGCAAGCACGGCGAAGCCCCAATCGAAGAGAGCGCCGCCGAAGAAGCCGAGCAAGAGGCCGGACGACCGGGCGAGCCCGAAGGCTGGAACCTGACCTGGGGCATCATCCTGGGCGGCGTGCTGACGCTCTTCCTGGTCGCCACGGTGCTGATCCTGTTTGTCGGCCAGACCTATTCGGCCAGTATCGTGACCAATTATCCCTTCAAATAGGGACTACTCGCTGAGGAACCGCGCATGGCTTATATTCGCACATTTACCTTTGTGGTGCCGCCGGAGCGCACAGGCGAACTGCAACCCGGCCACAATCTGTTCATGGCCGCCGTCAGCGGCACGCAGATCGTGGCGCAAAATACGCCCGGCTTCCACAAAGGCGGCGTGTGGATGCAAAATCTGCCGCAAGGCAGCATCAAAGTGGTCGCCTTCACCCAATGGTATGGGCTGTCGGATATTGAGCAGTATGCCAGCACGCCAATGATCCGCGACTTCGAGGACGATGTGGCGCGTTATCACAGCACGCCGGTGATCGAAGTCTATGAGGTCTTGACGTAAAGTGCTGCTTAACGGGATCGTCTGGAACAGCCTGGTGGATATGCTACTGGATATGGCCGCCGTGCTGATCGTGATGACGGTGGTGATGATTTGGGTGATACGGACCAACCGCCACACGTTGTCGCCGCCGCCTGACCCAGCCGATCCCGATCCTCGTTTGCCCCCGTCGGAGCCGCCCGTGCCCGACACCCTGCCCCCCTCGCCGGCCCCCGGCGAGGCGGCCTGGAAGTAGATAAACCACTGTGGGTTCAATTGCAGCTTGGCGTAAGGTCATGTACCCGCTGATCGCGGTCTTGATGCTGATCGTTCTCGGCTTTTCCCTGTACGGCGGCTACCAGATAAACTTCGGTCCTGACACGGCACCCTATAAATGCGTAACGGGTGATGAGGGTGCGTTGCCGCGTGATGATATGCGCGGTGCCTTTATTCAGTTGAAACCGGGGGCCGACTCGCGCTGCCCTACCAACCTCTGGGAACTGCTCGAACTGACCGACGCGGGGATGGTGCCGGCGGAGCGTATGCTGCAAGTGCCCGCTGCTGCGATTGACGCGGTCCTGATCAATCAGGTCAGCCTGGACCCCGATACCAGCACCTATACCATCACCGCTACCGGCCAGCCACCCGTGCCCACTGTGGCCCAGCGCCTGCGGAATGACCGGCTGCTGCGCTTGCAGGCCAAAGCCGGCACTTGGGACACAGGCGCGTATGAGATCAATGCCCCATCCGGGGGGATGTTCGATAACAGCCGCTTTTACTACGCTTTCGCGGTCAAATAGGAGTCTTGCTCGTGAGCGCCATTGCCCATCCTAATCCCACTGTCAACCGTGCAGCGGCAGCTATCACCGGTGGCCCTGATGAACCCGCCGTCGCGGTAGACGAACTGAACGCCGACCACGGCTTACCGCGCTTCTTTTTCGCCGCCGGGCTGGCCCTGGTCATCAGCGCGATCCACGGTATCTTGCAACGGTTGCCGATTTTTGCGGAATGGATTCGCACTGCCGACTACGGCGGCCACATGATCACCAATCTGGCCCACACGCACATCACCATTGTCGGCGCGGGCACGATCACCTTGACGGCGTTGCTCTACTACATCATGCCGCGCCTGGGCCATCGCCCGCTCTATAGCAGCGCGCTGACCAGCGTTTCTTTCTGGTTCACCCTGTTCGGCGTGTTCGGTTTCTACCTGTCGGTCATCGCGGTGGGCGCGTATGAAGGCAGCATGGTCCACGCCGGTTGGCAGTATGAGGCGGCGCGCGACTGGATGGGGGCGTGGCACAAAGTGCCCATCGCCTTCACGGCGGCGATCATGGGCATCGGCTATTGGACTTTCACGGCCAACATTTGGCTGACGGCGCGGCGCATGGGCCAGTTCCGCCGCGCCCACCCAGAGCAGGGAGCCACGCCGATTGAGTGGTTGCTGATCCAGTTCTGCGTGGTCTCGGCCACCGCGCTGTTTATCGGCACGGTGCAGGGGGTCTACCAAGTGCTGCCCTGGTCGCTCGACTGGCTGCACAAAGCGGGCGCGGCGGGCCGCCTGATTGACCCGATGGCCCACGCGCACATGAACCTCGTCGGCGGGGTGTCTATCGGTATGATGGCGCTGCTCTACTACTTCCTACCGCGAATGTTGGGCCGCCCGATCTACAGCTATAAAATGGCCCGCTTCAGCTATTTCACTGTGGTCATTGGCGTGTTCGCCTTCTGGTTGATCGCTATCACCCTCGGCTTCGTCGAAGGCACGCCCATCGTCGAGCGGGGCGTGGCTTACGACACGATCCGCGCCCAAGTGGGGCTGTGGCACACCCTTCCGCTGGTCGGGGCAGCGATCACGATGGGTGTGGGCTTCTGGACGTTCATCGCCAACATCTTCCTGACGCTCAAACAGGGGCTGGCTCCCGATGCGCCCGCCGATCATTGGCTATCGCGCTTTGTCGGCCTCAGCACGCTGGCCCTGTTGATCGGCACGATCCAGGGCGTGATCCAGACCCTGCCGCCGGTGGAGTCGTGGCTGGATGAGGCGCAGGGCACCGGCTGGATGGTCACGCCCTTTGCCCACGCCCAAATGAACATGGTCGGCTTCGCCATCCTGGGCCTGATGACGCTCGCGACCTTCGCCTTGCCGCGCGTGACCGGTCGCCCGTTGTGGAGCGTGCCGTTCGCCAAGCGCACGCTGACCGTGATCGCCAGTGGCATCTTCGCCACCTATGTCCTGTTCATCACGTTGGGCATCACGGAGACCATGGCGCTCTATGCGCGCTTCCCCGGCGGCGCGAAGGGCACAATGGACGACTTCTTGCCACCCGACACCGCTGTGGCAGTGCGCTCGGCGGTCGGCGGCGATCTCGTTCACACGGCGCTGGTCTTGCTGGTAGCCTGTTGGGTGGGCCTCGGCTACTTCATGCTGCTGCGTCATATCGGCGGCTCCATTGGGATCGAAGCGATTCGCGCGTACCGGCAGACCTTCTTTGGCCGCGCCGCCGCCGCCGCCCACCAGCACGCCACGCCGCACCCCAGCGCGGTGCCCGACGACCCGCGCCAGCTGGTGCGCCGGGGGCTGCAACTGGCGATCTATGAGATGGGGGCAGGCTGGGCCGGCTTCATGGGTATGGGCTGGATTATGAGCGGGCGTGGCTTCATCGGCATCATGCTGCTGTCGGTGTGGGCCGGCATCTATTGGACCACGCTGTTTGTGCTGCTGGCGGTGACGCAGGCCGGACCGCTGGGCATCGGTATCATGGCCTTCACCTGGGCGCTGCTGCCCACCCTCAGCGGCCTCGCCGTCTTCCGCACCTATCTGACCGGCGCGCGGACGATCCTGGCGGCGCGCCGGGCGTGAGGCGTAAAACGTAAAACGTAAAACGTGATTTACGGCGCAAGCGGTCTGCATCTGTTCGGGGGTGCAGGCCGTTTGCCTATAAAGTGGGTGTGAATCGGTTACAGCGTTGGATCAATCCGCTAGAAACAGAGGCAGGTTATGAACTTTGCTACCAGTACCGCGAATCAAGAACCGCCCCCGCCCCTGCCCTCGACGGCAGTAAACAAGCCGGCAGAGGCCGAGTTACTGGCAACGCTTCAGCAGCCCTTGCCGGTCGCCGGCCCGGAGCTAACTATTATTGTGGCGCAACTGCTACATTTGCACGGGCAACTGCACGCGGATGTAGTACGCCTGGAGCAGCGTTTAGCGGCGCTAGAAGATCAAATAGAGAAAGCCGAAGATATTCGGGCCTATGATGCAGCGGTCGCGCCGGGCGGCCCGTTGCTGCCAAAAGAAGAACTCCTCCGCCAGATTGCCGCCACGGACCCTAATGAAGCGCGCTATGTTGCCGCCGCTCTCGGTCAAGCCGATTACCGCCTCCCGACTCCCGACAGCACTCTATACTATGCGACTATTCCTGGGATAGAGGGAGTTTGGGCACGGGAAGCGACCCTTGCGCGTACCCAGGGCGAACTCGCCTCAGCCCTGCATGACTGGATTAATTTTCGCCGGCAGCGCGGCCTCCCGATCCCACGGTAGCCGAACGCTAATCATTCCTATTGCGCCGACTTGCGGTATAATGGTTTTGTAGGAAGAGGAGGCTTAGATATGATCGCACCGATCCAGAACCCTGTGCAAGTAGACTTGCGGGAAGACCAATTGCAAGTGCTAGATGCGCTTGTGCAGGAAACCGGTACGTCCCTCACCGATCTTATCCGACGTGGGGTAGATACGCTAATTCGTGAATTGCCTGCAACAGATCGTACTGATGTGGATACAGATGATCCCACCGTTGATGAGGCAGACTCCATAGGCCAAATGATTGGAATGATCGATTCGGGGGTAAGTGATTTAAGTATCAATCATGACCGCTACCTTGTTGAGCTATTAGAACAGGAAAGCCGTACATGGCAACCGAAGTCTTCATAGACACTAGCGCCTGGGTGGCTTTAGTGGATCAGCGTGACTCGTTGCATTCCAGCATGGTCCGTTTCTATCCGCAATTGCTCAGTGATTGGCGTGTCTGGACCACAACAAATTTAGTTATAGCAGAGTCGTATACTCTTATTCGCGCACGCAGCACCTATAACATGAGTATGCAGTTCCTCACTTTGCTCGAAAATAGTCGTAGATTGTTAAAGATTTACGCTGACGCAACTACTGACGCGCAAGCTGAGGTAATTTTGCGACGATATAAGGACCAAGACTTTAGTTACGTAGATGCCGTCAGTTTTGCGGTGATGCAAAACCGTGGTATTGTTGCTGCACTTACATTTGATCATCATTTTTCTACCGCTGGATTCAACCGCGTGATCTAAATCCACCTGCGCCGATTTGCGCTATCGTAGGACCACAGGGGAGGACGTGACGATGGAGACACGGCCACTGGGCAAAACTGGCGTGCAGGTGCCGGTGGTAGGCATGGGCACCTGGCGCACCTTTGATGTGCGCGGCGCGGCAGCGGAGGATGCACGCTACCAGCTGGTAAGTGCGGCGCTGGCGGCAGACATCCGTCTATTCGACTCGTCGCCGATGTACGGGGAGTCGGAGCGCGTGCTAGGGCAGGCGTTAGCGGGGCGGCGGGAGCGTGCATTCGTCGCCACGAAAATCTGGACGCATAGCGCCGCGGAAGGGCAAGCGCAACTCGCCGCCGCATTAGGATTCTACGGCGGGCGGGTAGACCTCTATCAGGTGCATAATTTGATCGCGTGGCGTGAGCAGTTGCCACTGTTGGAAGCCGCCCGCGCCGCCGGGCAGGTTGGCTTGATCGGAGCCACCCATTACGACCACGCCGCGTTTCCCGAACTCGCCACCGTGATGCAAACTGGGCGGCTGGATGCGATCCAGGTGCCCTACAACGCCGCCGACAGCGCCATAACCCGCACGATCTTGCCGCTGGCCGCCGAGTTGGGCCTGGGCGTGATCGCCATGCGCCCGCTGGGTAGTGGCGAATTAACCGCTCACCCACCGCCCACCGCCCAACTCGCTCCCTTGGGGCAGTTTGGTGTAGAGACGTGGGGCCAAGCGTTGCTGAAGTGGGTACTCAGCGACCCGCGCGTGACGGCAGTCATTCCGGCCACCACGCACGCCGGGCGGGCCGTCGAAAACGCCGCCGCCGGCAGCCCACCCTGGTTTGACGACGAAGCCCGCGCCCGCGTGACCGCCCTGACCGGCTATCGTTGATTGCGGAATGCGGAATGCGGAATGCGGAATGGAGACGAGTGTTTAGTGTTGACGACTGACGACTGACACCTGATACCTCGTGGGGAGACACACGATGCCGGAACACAACATGACCGACTATGAGGCGACGCGGGCGGCGTTCGTGCTGGATGTGCCGGAGTGGTTCAACTGGGCACGCGATGTAGTGGCCGGCTGGGCAGCGGACTCCGAGCGGCTGGCGATGCTGTGGGTGGGGCCGGATGGGGAGGAGCGGCGCATCACCTTTGCCGAGTTTGACCAGCGGGCCAATGCGGTGGCGGCCGCCCTGCGTGACCTGGGGGTACAGCCCGGCGACCGCGTGGCGATCATGCTGCCGCGCGTGCCGGAGTGGTGGGAGGCGGTGCTGGGCATCATGAAGCGCGGCGCGGTGAGTATGCCGGGCACGATTCTGCTGACCGCCAAAGACATCGCCTACCGCATCAGCGCCGCCGAAGCCCGCGTGGTGATCACCGACGCGGCAGGCGCAGCCAAAGTGGATAGCGTGGCCGCGCAGACCCCCAGCCTCGCGGTACGGATCGTGGTCGGCGACGGTGATGTGCCGGCGGGCTGGCTGCGCTATGCCGATCTGGTCGCTGCGGCCCCGACTGACTACAGCGGCGAACCCACCCGCTCAAGCGACCCGGTGATGATCTATTTCACCAGTGGCACCGTCGGCTACCCCAAGATGGTGCTGCACACCCACGCTTCGTACCCGCTCGGCCATCGTATCACCGGCAAATATTGGCTTGACCTGCGGCCCGGCGACCTACATTGGAATGTGGCCGACAACGGCTGGGCCAAAGCGGCCTGGAGCAGCTTGTTTGGGCCGTGGGGCGAGGGCGCGGCGCTGTTTGTGCAGGACAGCCGGGGCAAGTTCAACGCGGCGGAAACGCTTGACCTGCTGGCCCGCTACCCGATCACGACGCTGTGCGCGCCGCCGACCGTCTATCGCACACTGGTGCTGGAAGACCTGCCCGCCTATCGGTTTCCGCACTTACGCTGGTGCGTAGGCGCGGGCGAACCGCTCAACCCGGAAGTGATCGACATCTGGCAGCAAGCCACCGGGCTGACCATCCGCGACGGCTATGGGCAGACGGAGACCGTGTTGCTGGTGGGCAACTTCCCGCCGTTGCCGGTCAAGCCCGGCTCCATGGGCAAGCCATCGCCCGGTTTCGATGTGAGCGTGATTGACGACGCGGGGGCCGAGGTGCCGTCCGGTCAGGAAGGCGACATTGCGGTGCGGGTGCATCCGGTGCGGCCCGTGGCCCTGTTCCAAGAGTATTGGCGCAACCCCGAAGCCACCGCCGGGGCTATGCGCGGTGACTGGTATGTGACCGGCGACCGGGCGGTGAAGGATGCCGACGGCTATTTCTGGTTTGTGGGCCGCAGCGACGATGTGATCATCAGCGCGGGCTATCGCATCGGCCCCTTCGAGGTGGAGAGCGCCTTGATCGAACACCCGGCGGTGGCCGAAGCGGCGGTCGTTGCCAGCCCCGACGCGCTGCGCGGCGAGATCGTCAAAGCCTTCGTCATTCTGGCTCCCGGCTATACCGGTTCGGCCGCACTGGTGACAGAGATCCAAGAGGCGGTGAAGGCCAGCACCGCCCCCTATAAATACCCCCGCGAAATCGAGTTTGTGACCGAGCTGCCCAAGACCATCAGCGGCAAAATCCGCCGCATCGAGCTGCGCGAGCAAGAGCGCGCCCGCAAAGCGAGTTCTGAATTATGAGTTCTGAGTTCTGAATTACGGTCCTCTACTGACGACCGCCGACCGACCGGTGGACCGGTTACTCCCGCGCTGCGAAGACGCGGTAATCGAGGTCGGGGAAAGGGTTGTCGCGCATGGCGTAGACGCGAGCGCGGGCGAGGCCCATCATGTCCACCGGCTCCTGTGCGTTCACCATCTCGGCGGTCTGGGCTAGGTCGTTGAACCAAGCTAGGTGCTCGTTGAAGCGGTGATTAGAGTATTCGGGCGCTTGGGTGGTGGTCGTGAGGAACTCCCAGTCGCTGGCCTGCAACAGCAGCAATTCGCGCCCGGCCTGCGCCAGCACCTCGGCCAATTCGCCATCCGCCTGCGGGTGGCGGGCCACCAAGCCCTCCATGCGCCGCTCCGCGCTGTGAATGCCGTGCCACATCCACTCCGTCGCCGGGTTCTGCCAGGTGTTGTGCGTGCCTGCCTCACCCCAGGAGCTTTCGGGCAGCGCCAAGCGCTCGGTAGCGGGGTGCGCGGCCAGCCAGTCGCTGGCGGTAGTCAGTTCCACGCTGGGGTCCGCCGCCAAGTGGCGCAGGGTTGCTTTGAGCCAATCCACGCCTTCGTGCCACCAATGGCCGAATAGCTCGGTGTCGTAAGCGGCAACCACGATGCCCGGCTGCCCGGCCGCCGCCTGATAGCCGCGCAGTTCTTCCGCCACCAGCCCGGCGAAATGTTGGGCGTGTTCAGCTACGCGCTCCTGCGCCTTATACGGATCGTAGGGCGCTTTATCGCCCAGGCCCAGGTTGTGGTCGGTGATACGCCAATATTGCATCCCGCTAGTCTGGTCTTTGCGGTGGAACTCGCGATACCACGGGTCGCCGGGATAGCCCACCTGCGCGGCCCACACTTGCTGCCCCGTGCGTTCGTTGCGCCCCATGACCGCCACCGGGCTGTCGGCCACGCGATAGGGCAGGAAGGTGGTGCGGCTGCTGGGCGGCGCATAGTTGGGCACCGCCAGCAACAGCCGGTCGGGGATGGGCGTGTAGCCGATGGCCCCGCCCCCGGCTTTGCCGCCTGGCCCGCCGCCGGTAATCGCGTGTGATTCGCTGAAGAACAGGCCAATGTCTTGCGCGGCCAGAAACGTTTCCAGTCCCGGCTTGACATAATAACCTTGCTGGGTGGCGGCAGTGAAGAAGGCGGGGCGATAGGCGCATTCTGGCAGCCAAATAGCGCGGGGATCACGGCCAAACCAGCGTTGATATACCTGCTTGCCGACCGCGATCTGGCCGTAGACATTGGAGTCGCGGGCCAGCAACGGCAGGTAGGCATGGGTGGCCGCCGAGGTGAGGATCTCGATGTAGCCGGCATCTTGTAGCCGCCGGCACGCGCCCAGGATGTCACGTCCCAGCTGCCCGTTGAACAGCGTGCCCGCCCGTCGGTAGTAGTCAGCGAAATGGCCGGCCAAGTATGCGCCGTGGCTGTCACCCGCCGCCGCGAAGCGCACGCGGTCGGCCTCGGCTAGGCGCACCTCATTCTCAATATAGCGGTCGAAATGCTCCCCGATCAGCGCATCGCCCAATTGCTCGGCCAAGACGGGCGTGATGCCCAGCGTCAACCGGTAGGGTACGCCCTCATCCACCAGATCCAGCAGCGCCGTAACCAGCGGAACATAGGTCTCGGCCATCGCCTCATGCAACACTTCTTCGCCGTGCGGCCAGCGCCCCGTCTGCCGATAAAACGGCAGGTGGCTGTGCAAAACGAACGTGAAACCTCCTTGTTTCAACGTGGCATCTCCTTTGATTATGGCTAGGTGGTGACGGTACTGAGTTGATACTTGGCAACGGCGGCCTGATCGAGCCGGCTTACTACACCCGCTAAAAAATCGGCGGCGCGCAGTATCTCTTCAACAGACATTTGGTATAAAGTTTCTCTGGGCAAGTTAATACTAGGATTGTTAATCTGAAATTTGAGATCAACCCGACCATTGTGGTGCGTGTAGAGATTGCGAATCTCGAACAGCTCTCGTGCGCGAGGTTGCTCTTGTGCGGTGAATATCTCAAGCTGATACTGTCGCCGGAACGTTTCGATGTATGCTTCTATCGCGCCGCGAGTCAATTTGCTAATACGACGGTTGGCTTCAAAATCCACAAACTCTAAGATTGTTTGGAAGTTCAACACCTCTTCGACCGTGACGGTCGCACCCGACTTAAGGGTGAGCGGCTGGGTTAGATAGATTTCAGACATTAAATCGGTCAAGTAAATCTCAAAGGTATTAACGAACCCGATTAGCGCGGCCCGCGCTAGTACATGACCAAGCGCATTATCTGATGGGAAACCCGGTCCCTCCGGTTGCACAATATCTGCTGAACGCGCAAGCAATTTTGTCCAAGCAGCGTACTCGCCGGATAAAAGGCGCTCTGCTTTAGTAGTTGGCATACGCACCCATCTCACGTAGGCGCAAGAGCAAAGCATCCATCGTGGGGTTGCCGGAAGGGACAAACGGCTCTTCGATGATCGGCGGGTCACGCTGTACTTTGGTGCCTTCGCGTGTATAGGTGACGTTGTTGTTAGTGATGATGGGCACGGGCGACTTTTCCACCTCGATAATGTAGATGCGCTTGCCCTCTAGCTTCTCGTTGTAATACTGAAGACGGGGGCGCGTCTGGAGACGTTCCAGCGCCTCCTCCACCACTGCGGATGCCGGTACGAGAGGGTGAATCCCTTGCACAGTCATATCATCCAACACGCCGAACACAATATAGCCGCCGTCGGCGTTCGCAAAAGCCGCGATCTCGCGTGCCATTGTGCTGGGCGGGACGATCACGGACACGTATTCGAGGTGCTGATCTTCGGGGGGTAGCCCCTGTTTGAGTTCGTCAATAAACATAGTGCTGTCCTTTCTCCCGCCGGGATGGGATGTTCCCCATTATACCACCAACACAAAGGCCAAATCGTTGACGTTGGTGCCCGTCGGCCCGGTGACAATGGCATCACCCAGCGCAGCGAACAGGGTGTAGCTATCGTTGGCGGCGAGCATCGCCTGCGGGTCGAGGCCGTGCGCCACGGCCCGTGCAAGGG
>JALYUO010000152.1 GCA_030853735.1 Chloroflexota bacterium | reverse complement strand
GCGCCGGAGCTGCCCGCCGCCCAAGCGATGGAGCCGCCCGCCCAAACCTCCGCCCCCGCCGGCGATGGCAGCGAGGCACAGCCGAGCTAGGGCGTAAAACGTAAAACGTAAAGCGTAAAGGTATATTGCGTTTTGTGTACTGCCTACTACGTATTTAAGATTACGCATTACGTTTTACGTTTTACGCGCCCTTCGCCGCCCGCCAGCGCCGCCGCCGCTCGGTCAGCAGGCGGTCCAGCAGCGCGGCATAGCGATCCGGGTCGGCCCGGCGCCGGCGCGAGTCCCAATGCACGCCCTTTTCGCTGTTGCAGGCGGGGTGGGTCAGGCCCAGGTTGAGCAGGCTGTTATCGCCGCCCCGACTGCGCGGCACAATATGCTCAATATTCGCCCCGTAGCCCGTCGGCGCATCAAACGCCAGCCGCCCGCCGCAGATCAGGCACTTGCCCGTCCAGCGCGTGCCCTCGCGCACGAAAGTGCAATCCGTCGCCGCAATCTGCTCCATCACCGCTCGATTATTCATAGCACCCAATAAACGCCCCCACCCGCCCGCCAGATTGCCCCGACGTAATGCGTAAAACGTGAAAGCGTAGAGCGTAAAACGTGAAGCGTGAAAGCGTGAAAGCGTGAAATGTACTATGGATCATACCTCGCGCCTTACGTTTCACGTTTTACGTTTTACGTTTCACGCTTCACAACCCCCGGCTCACCAGCCAATGGACCAGCCCCAACGTCGTCAGCATCGGGTTCACGCCCGACGCGCTGGGAAACAGGCTCGTGTCTAGCACGCGCAGCCCGGCCACCCCGTGGACCCGGCCCAGCCCGTCGGTCACGCCGCCACGCGGATCGCGGGCCATGCGCGCCGTGCCCATTTGGTGCGCGCTGCCCACCAGCAGACGGTGGGGATCGGCTCCGGCAACGGCTACGGCGCGGGCAAACGCGGCCGGCGATCCGCCGGCCCGCAGATGTACCGGCGGCGTGTGCAACGTTTGCACAGCGTCTGCACCCGCCGCCAACACCAAGCGCGCCCCGGCCACCATCCCGCGCACCAGGTGGCGGCGACTCTCGGCGCTGGGCCGGTAGACGATGCGCGGCCCGCCCTGGCGGTCAAGAACTACCCGCCCACCCACCCGGTCGCGGGTCAAGACTAGCAGCGCGCTGTAGTGGGCCAAGTCGGCCAGCTGGCGACGGAAAGCCCCTGCGCCCGTCCACGGCGTGACGATGGCCCCGAAGCCGGGGTAAATCGGCACCGCCTCCAGCCGCACGCCGTAGCCGTCGCCGCTCAGGTCGGCAAAAGCGTTGGAGTAGGTTGCCTGGATCGGCCCTTGCCAAGCTGGCTCCGCCGTCGCCCAGCGCCCCAGGATGCCGGTGGCCGGGTGTAAGGTCAGATGGCGACCTAGGTGCGGTCCGCGCACGCCGGAGCGCAGCAACAACGCCGGCGTGCCGATGGCCCCGCCCGCCACGATCACCTCGGCGGCGCGCACCGTCAGCCGGTAGCGCGGCGCGGCGGGCGCATGATCCTCTACCGGTGCGTGGACCCAGGCCGCCACGCCCACCGCCCGGTCGCCGCGCAGCAGCACCCGCGCGGCCCAGGCGTTGGTCACGATCTGCGCCCCCGCAGCGGCGGCATCTTGCAGATAGGTCCGCAGTGTGCCTTGCTTGCCGCCACTGCGGCAGCCAAAGTGACAGCGCCCACAATCGGTGCAGGCAGCGGTCACATTGCGCGGGTTGCGCGCCGCCGCCAGTCCCAGCCGCGCCGCGCCCGCCAACAGCAGCGCATTGTTGCGATTCAAGGGCTCGGTGCCCACATGGGCATTGATGCGCCGCTCCACCGCCGCATAGCTGTCGGCCAACGCCGCGCCGCGCAAGTCGGACAGCCCACTCTGCGCCGCCCACTCGGCCAACAGCCGCTCGGTCGGGCGGAAGCAGGTGGTCCAGTTGACGGTCGTGCCGCCGCCCAGCGTGCGCCCGGCCAGCAGCACCATGCCGCCGTCCGCCGTGGTCAACGCGCCGCGCCGGGCATACAGCCGCTCCCAGCCGCTCTCCTCGCCGCCGTCAAACCCGGCTTCCTGGTGCGGGCCGCCGTCTTCTAACACAACCACGCGCTTGCCCGCCGCCGCCAGCAACGCCGCCGCCACGCCGCCACCTGCGCCCGACCCCACAATACACACATCCGCGTCCAGCACCGTGTCGCGGTCTATGATCAGTGGGCGCAACGGCCGGCCGGGATTCGCCGGCGGCGCGGGCAGCGGCAACGGCCCGCCGGGATAGGGATAGCCCAGCGCCGCCGCGTTCGGGTTCGGCCCGTCACCTACCTGATGGGCATAAAAATGGAAGCAGGCCAGCCGCTTGAAGGCCAGAAACGCCTGGCGCAGCGCCGGCAGCCGGCTCGTGGACCAGCCGCGCAGCACCGCCTCCCGCCCCGGCAGGGAGCGCAGGCGGAACGGTTGCGGGCTGCCGGTCAGCAGGCGCAGCGCCGCCGGATGGTCCAGCAGCCGCAAGGCCAGCCGAATCTGGCGCTGCTGCTCTGGGGTCGTCTCCAGCGCCAGCGTCGTCTCGACCGCCGCCGCCACATCTCCAGCTGCCGCGCTGCACCGCCAATGCGCCACCTGTGCCGGCTCGCGCACTCCCGGCGGCGGCTCCAACGCCGGCACAAACGTATCGCACACCGCCTGCAAGACGCGCCGTTCGGCTGCGCTTAGAAACTGTGGTTCGGACATAATGTGATCCTTTCCTAGAGCTATCGTTCAGTATCCACAGGCAACACCGTAAATGCCCCAGTGTTTCCCGGCTCGTTGGTGTAGCCTACTTTCAGGGGATGGGCGTGTTGATCCGGTGTCCAACCATGAGCCAGAGCAAAGGCAATCGCTTGGTGGGCAATTCCGGCATTGGATCGAAGTGCTGAACCCAAAGGATCGACCATCAGCAACTGACCGTCCTGATCCTGTTGACGAATGACAATCCAGCGGCTGTCATTGGGGTGGTGCCGGTGGAGATGCCATAGGTAGGTAATGCTATTCACCGTAAGAGCGTGCGTACCCTCTTTGGGAAATGCCATTGCCACTCTCCTAGCCCCCATGGAACAGGTTCTCATACGCCACCCGCGTAATGCCGCCCTGCTCGCGCAACACTGTCAGCAGCCGTCGCCGGCGAATATTCAGCCCCTCCACCAGAGCCGATTGCAGATTGCTGCGGGCGGTCAGGACAGCGGCAATGATGACGAAAGGGGCTATCATACGAGTATCGTCCACGGGTGGTCTCCTTCCAGGGCTGGGGTGAATAAGGTTCTCTCCAGCATTGTAGGCGATGCCACCTGTAGCCGCAAACTAGCAATCAAAGTAACTATATGTCCCGCCTGAGCATTAGTATCTACGTGGTTTAACCTCTCCACCGAGAAAAAGGCTCAACATCACGAAGGAGTTTTACGGATGAAAAGTTCACGTTTTTGGCTGGCCGTCATTGGTGCGCTGGCCGGTCTGTTGTTGCTGGGCGGCGCAGCGTTGGCCGACACAGCCAAGCCGCTGGGCAGCGGCCCGCTTACGCCTAGTGCCGGCGCGCTGAAGCCCAGCCCTAAAGCCCCGCCCCCGGCCGGCATGGTCAACCCGCTGCAAGAGAGCTTTGAGAGCGGCACCCTCGGTGACTTCGCCTCGGCGGTCACCACCTGCGTGCCGGGCGGGTGCGGAGCGAGCGCCGTCATGACCTACACCCACTCCGGCGCATACGCCGCCTTCCTGCCCGACGTGAGCAACATCAGCGATCAGCAATTGGTGCTGACCAGTGCGCTGGCCCTGCCCGCCGGCGCGACCAGCGCCGGCCTCACATTTTGGCAGCGTTACGAATTTGAGGCGGATCCGACCCACAGTTATGATGGGGGGTACTCGAAGTCTCCACCAACGGCGGAGCCACCTGGACCGATGCCGCAGCGAATATCACCATGGGCGGCTACAATGCGACTCTTGATAATGCCCACCAGAATCCGCTGGGCGGGCGCATGGCCTGGGCCGGCACTACCAGCGGCGCGTTCCAGCAGGTGCAGGTCAACCTCCTCCCCTATCTCGGTGGGAGCCTGACCTTCCGCCTCCGCCTGGGCACCGACCAATCAGGGGCGCGCCCCGGCTGGTGGGTGGATGATATACAAGTCACTTATGCCGCAGCGGTGCCTTGTGGCACTCCGCTATGGAGCCAGCCAACCGCATACCCGGTGCCGGTCTCACAATCCGCTGTGGTCGCCCACGGCGGAGCCATCTATAGCTTCGGGGGTGTCATTACTACAAGCGGCACAGTGACCGTCACCGCCAATGTTTATAAATATGACCCGGTTGGTGGCATCTGGTCAGCGCTCGCGCCGCTGCCGGAAAAGCGCGCCGATGCCAGCGCCGTGAGCGACGGCACATCTATTTACATTCTGAACGGCACCACCGATGGTAGTACGGGCAGCAACACTTTGTACCGCTATAATCCGGTAGGCAATACTTACACCACGTTAAGCCCTGCCGCCGTTGGCACGTTATTCCAGGGAGCAGCCTACCTGAACAACAAGATTTATCGGGTCGGTGGTGCTGTCGGCGGCAATAGCACGAACACCGCAGAAGTCTATAACATCGCTACTAACATTTGGGCACCGATCGTTAACTACCCCCAACTTGTTAGTGGGCCGATGGTCCTAGCACATGGCGGCTACCTGTATGTCGCAGGTGGAGCGAATAACAACGGCACCGTAATACTGTTCAACAAGACCTATCGCTACGATCCGGCGGTAAATACCTGGGATGATGCCGCCATCGCGGATCTACCCGGCCCGATCTTTGCCGGTGCCGGCGACTTCTACAACGGGCGTTGGATCATCGCCGGCGGTAGTTCCAGCGGCCAGAGTGTGGTGTCCGGTGTACTTGCCTGGGATCCCGTGGCGAACACCTGGAGTAGCCTCACCACGATGCCGCAGAGCGAGGCACTGTTCGGCGCAGCAACTATCGGGGCATCCTTCTACACCATCGGCGGCCAACCCACACTCAGCCTACCCTACAGCACGAACGTCCAGCAGTATACCGAAGCGCCATGTGGCGGCACCCCCACGCCGACGGCCACCACTACGCCCGGCGGCACCGTCACTGCCACACCCTGCCCCATCACCTTCAGCGATGTGCAGCCCAGCGATTACTTTTACACGCCGGTGCAGTACCTCTATTGCCGAGGCGTGATCAGCGGCTACGCGGATAATACGTTCCGCCCCAGCACCCCGACCACGCGCGCCCAACTCAGCAAAATCGTTGCGCTGGGCTTTGCCTTGCCGATACAAACGCCGGCCGCCGGTGCCTATACTTTCACCGATGTCGCGCCCGGCAGCACCTTCTTTGCCGTGGTCGAGACCGCCGCCGCCGAGCATTTGGTCAGTGGCTACACCTGCGGCAGCAGCAACCCGCAAACCGGCGATGCCGAACCCTGCGACGGCAGTAGCCGACCCTATTTCCGCCCCAGCAACAACGTCACGCGCGGCCAACTCAGCAAGATCGTGGTGCTGGCCGCCGGCTGGCCGCAGGTCAACCCACCCACTGCCACCTTCAGCGATGTGCCAAGCGGCAATATCTTCTATCCGTTTATCGAAACGGCCTTCTGTCGGGGCGTGATCAGCGGCTACAACGATAACACCTTCCGCCCCGCCAACCAAGCCACACGGGGGCAGATTAGCAAGATCGTCTATCTCTCCCTAACCGGCGCAGGGGTCTGTGCGGCAAAGTGAAACAGGACACAGGCCGGGCGCGCTGCGCCCGGCCTGTAGCTCGAAAGGCAACTTCAGGTGCGGCGATTGGCCTGTCGCCGCGTGAGGGTTTCGGCGCGGCGGCCTAACTCCGCGATCATACCACGGAAAATAACGCGGTGGATAGGATAGAGACCATACCAGTAGATCAGGCCAAACAAGCCAGTCGGCTGAAAATAGGCCGTTTGGCGTAGCAGAGTGCGGCCCCCGGCGGCGGGGTTGGCGCTGAACTCCAGCCAACCCCGGCCCGGTAGTTTCATCTCGGCCCGCAAGCGAATCGAGTGATGCGGCTGCACCGCTTCGACTCGCCACCAGTCAAGCGCCTCGCCGGGCAACAGGTAGTTCGCATCGCGCCGGCCCCGCCGTAATCCCACGCCGCCCACTAGGCGGTCGAGCATACCCCGCGCACGCCATAGCCAATTGGCGTACATCCAGCCGCGCCGTCCGCCGATGCCGCTAAACACCCGGTAGACGATATGGGGTGGCGCATTCACTACCTGTTCCCGCTGTTCAAACACCAGCCCTTCGAGGGATTGGACCTGCGTCGGCAGCGATTTGCCGGCCGGTTGGTCGCGCAACGCCGTCGTCCAACTGGTCTCCACCGCGCCCAGCGTAAGCCGGTCCACCGCGATCCGCACCGCCGCGTCATAGCTCATCGGCTGGATCTGCGGAAATAGCTCCTGGGCCAGGGGGTCGTGTACGACGACCGGATTGCATAGCCCCTCAATCAGCAGGCGGGCGATGGGGCGCGGGATGGGCGTGACCAGATTAACCCAATGCGACGACAGGCCGGGGGTTAATACCGGCACCGGCAGGATAATGCGCCGCAAGCCGCGCACACGGGCATAGCCACGCATCATGTCGCCGTAAGTCAGCCGGTTGCTCCCGCCAATCTCGATGATGCGCCCCGCCGAGCGCGGCTCATCAAGCGCGGCAATCAAATAGGCCAGCAGATCGCGGACGGCGATAGGCTGGCAAAGGGTCTGCACCCAGCGTGGTGTGGTCATCACCGGCAAGCGCTCGGTCAGGTAGCGGATCATCTCGAAAGACACACTGCCGGAGCCGACGACAATAGCGGCGCGAAACTCCGTCACCGGCACCGCGCCCGCGTGCAACACCTCGCCCACCTCATGGCGGCTCCGCAAATGGGCAGAGAGAGTATCATCGTCAATGCCTAAACCGCCCAGGTAGATGATCCGCTGCACCCCGGCAGCAGCGGCGGCCGCCGCAAAATTGGCGGCGGCCTGGCGGTCGCGGTCGCGAAACTCGCCTTCGCCCAACGCCATCGAATGGACCAGGTAGTAGGCGACTTCGCAGCCGTGCAAGGCCGCCCCCAACGTGGCCGGGTCTAATACATCACCGCGCACCAATTCGGCCTGCGACCACGGAGCCGGTCGCCCCGCCAGTCGCTGCGGATCGCGCGTTAAGCAGCGCACTGTGTAGCCCGCCGCCAATAGGCGCGGCACCAACCGCCCACCGACATAGCCCGTTGCGCCCGTCACTAACACGCGACGCGGCGCGGGCGCTGTTGCAGTGTCCATCATCAGCCTCCTCCTACCTCAAATTGCCCGGTCTGTCCAGTACACGCACGCAGGGTGCCGGTGAGACTTACAGCGTGCAAGGTGCGCGGTGGGGCCGGTTAAATGGATTGTAAATCAGGATCGACTGCGCCCGCTATGGCGGTTATAATTAACGAGAACCCCTACCCTTGCCGCTCTTAGCACTGGAGTTATCCCACAATGATCGAAGATTTAGAACTCACCCTACCCGCCGTGCGTGCCGTCTTGCTGGCCGCGCAGGGGCTGCTGACCCCGCCGCCGGCCACTCTACAGAAGGCGGATGTGCTCGCCGCGATCCGGCGCATGGGAGCCTTGCAAATAGATTCGATTAGCGTGGTCGCCCGCAGCCCATATCTTGTGCTGTGGAGCCGCCTGGGCCACTACGACCCGCGCTGGCTAGATGAACTGCTGGCCGAGGGCGCGCTCTTCGAGTATTGGGCCCACGCCGCCTGCTTTTTGCCGATTGAGGATTATGGCCTCTACCGGCAGCAGATGTTGGCCGGCCGGCCGGAGATGCACGCCTGGGTGGCGGACCACCCCACCGAAGTGGCGACGGTGCTAGATCGCATCACGGCACAGGGCGGCACCCGCTCGGCGGAGTTCGTGCGGAGCGATGGGCGCAAGAGCGGCCCGTGGTGGGATTGGAAGCCGGAGAAAGAAACGCTGGAACGCCTGTTTTACATCGGCACGCTGATGGTGGCGCGCCGCGAAGGGTTCCAGCGCGTCTATGATCTGCGCGAGCGGGTGCTGCCGGGCTGGGACGATGCTCAGGTAGCCACGGCGGCAGAAGTCCGGCGCGCCCTGACGCTCAAGACGGTGCGCGCGCTTGGCGTAGCGCCGGCCCGGTGGGTGCCCGACTATTTCTATCTCACTAAGCGCGACATCGGCAAGTTCTTAGAGACGTTGGCCGACGAGGGGGCATTGGTGCGGGTGCGCGTGGCCGGCTGGAAAGACGTGGCCTATGTGCATCCCGATAACCTGGCCCTGGTCGAGCAAGCCGCCGCCGGCGAGTTGCAGCCCAGCGTCACCAGCCTGCTCTCGCCGTTCGATCCCGTCATCGCTGACCGCGCACGACTGCTAGAGCTGTTCGGCTTCGCCTACCGCATCGAAGTGTACACCCCGGCTCCCAAGCGGCAGTACGGCTATTACACCCTACCCATCCTGCATCGCGGCGCAATCATCGGGCGGCTCGACCCGAAAGCGCACCGGCAACAGGGGCTGTTCGAGGTGCGGGCGCTGCATCTGGAACCGGGCATCGCTATCACCGACGAGTTGGTGGCCGATCTCGCCGCCACCTTACGCGCCTGCGCTGCTTGGCACCAGACCCCGCAAGTCGTCGTGCAACGCAGCGATCCGCCGGCGTTGGCGGGGTTGCTGACGACAGCTTTAACATAATTATGTCAACTAAATAGCGTGGCGATCCAGTAGGTCAGCGGCGCGAGGGCCAGGGCGGGCAGGAACGAGGCCACGCGGATGCGGCGCAGTTCGAGCAGGTTGATGCCGAGGCCGAGGATCATCAGGCCGCCGATGCCGGTGACGAGCAGCACGCGCGGGTCGGTGTTGGGGTCGGGGATCACGGTGGTGAGCGCGGCGGCAGCCAGCGACACGCCGCCCTGGTAGAGCAGGATGATGCCAATCGAGAAGCCGACCCCAATGCCGAAACTGCCGGCGAGGGCAATCGCGGCCAAGCCGTCGAGCGTCGCCTTCACCACCAGCAAATTATTGTCGCCGGTCAGCCCGTTGGTGAGGCTGCCTAGCAAGGTGAGCGGGCCGACGCAAAACAGCAGCGAGGCCGCGACAAAGCCCTCGGTGAAGCGCCCGTCGCCGCGCACGCGCCGCTTGATCGCCTCACCCAGCCCTTCCAGGCGCTCTTCTAGCCGCCACCACTCGCCCAGCAGCCCGCCAATGACGATAGTCAGCAGGCCCAGCACTACACCATCTACGTTGCCCGCTTTGGCCTTGTTGAGGCTGGCCGCGATGGTGAAGCCGAGGAACAGCGTGGTCAGCCCCACCCCCTGCATGATGATCGCCTGCATCCGCGCCGGCAAGCGCCCACGCAAGCCCAGCCCCAGCGCCGTGCCGGCCAGCACGGTGGCGGCATTGATCCAGGTGCCGCTGGTGCGCGCCCAGAAGCTCAAATCCATGGGGTATTGTTCCTCTCACACGGGGTATGGAAAAAGCCGCCCGTTGCCGGACGGCTCTGGTGGATCTGAGCGGGCTCGAACCGCTGACCTCTACAATGCGAATGTAGCGCTCTCCCAGCTGAGCTACAGACCCAGACGCGCCTTATTATAACAGAAGCGCGCCCAGTATGCAAGGTTCGCTAACACACTGTTTCACCGCAAAGACGCAAAGCACGCAAAGTTTTTACTACCTCTTCGTGTCCTTTGCGCCTTTGCGGTGAAACCCCGTCCGGTTAGGCGCTCTTGGTCGCGCTGACCAGTTGGCTCAGTACGTCTTTCGCGTCGCCGAACAGCATCTGCGTCTTGGGGTCGGCGAACAGGTCGTTCTCGATGCCCGCGAAGCCGGTGCCGCGCCCGCGCTTGATGACGATGACATTGCGCGCCATGTCCACGTCCAGGATCGGCATCCCGTAGATGGGGCTGGCCTTGTTGGTGCGGGCGGCGGGGTTGGTCACGTCATTGGCCCCGATCACCAGCGCCACATCGGTCTGCGGGAATTCGGGGTTGATCTCGTCCATCTCTTTGAGCGAGGTGTAGGGCACGTTGGCTTCGGCCAGCAACACGTTCATGTGGCCCGGCATCCGGCCCGCGACCGGGTGGATGGCGTATTTCACGTCCACGCCGCGCGCTTCCAGCACCTGGGCCAACTGCTGCACGTTTTGCTGGGCCTGGGCCACGGCCAAGCCGTAACCAGGCACCACGACCACGCTGCGCGAATAGGCCAGCAACGCCGCCGCGTCTTCGATGCTGATCTCGCGCAGGGGCGCAGACGCACCGCCGGGGCCGGCATCGGCGGCCGCGCCGCCTGCGCTGCCGAACGCGCCGAACAGCACATTGGTCAACGAGCGGTTCATAGCCTTGCTCATCAACTGGGTGAGCAGTGTACCCGACGCGCCGACCAGCGTCCCGGCGATAATCAGCACCGGGTTATTCAGCACAAAGCCGGTCATGGCGACGGCCAAGCCGGTGAACGAGTTGAGCAGCGAGATGACCACCGGCATATCAGCGCCGCCAATGGGCATGACCACGGCCACACCCAGGATCAGCGCGGCGATGGTGATGCCGGTGAAGGCGACCACGTTGGTGTTATCCACGGCCAGCATATACAGCGCCAAGCCAACGATAATCACCGCCAGCGCGCCGTTGACGACCTGCTGGGCCGGATAGGTCACCGGGCGGGCCGAGATCAATCCTTGCAGCTTGCCGAAAGCGACCACGCTGCCGGCGATGGACAACGAGCCGATGATCAGGCCCAGGATCGTGGTCAGCAGCACGGCAAAATCTTCGGGCTGGCCTAGCGCCCGGCGGTGCAAGAACTCGGACCCGGCCACGAGGGCCGCCGCGCCGCCGCCCATGCCGTTAAAGAGGGCTACCATTTGCGGCATGGCCGTCATCTGCACGCGCGTCGCCATCACGTAGCCGACGACCGAGCCGATGATCACACCGATGATGATCCAGGTGAAGTCTACGATTTCGCTGTTGAGCAGCGTAATGCCCAGCGCCAGCGCCACGCCCACCGCGGCCACCTGGTTGCCTTGCCGCGCCGTGGCCGGCGACCCCAGCCGCTTCAGGCCGATAATAATCAGAATCGCCGCGAGGATGTAGATGATCTGCGGAATGTAACTCGGTATTTGCACAGGTCCGTCCTTCTACTGCGTAAAACGTAAAACGTAAAACGTAAAACGTAAAACGTATCTACTGCTGCGTATTTCTAACGGCACATATACATAGTACGTTTTACGTTTTACGTTTTACGTTTCACTTCTTGCCTTGCGGCTTCTTCTTAAACATTTCCAGCATCCGGTCGGTGACGACGAAGCCGCCGACTACGTTACCGGTGGCAAGGATGACGGCGAGGAAGCCGAGGATCGTCAGCAAGATGCCCTTATCGGCCAGTCCGGCGACGAGCATGGCCGCCAACAGCACGATGCCGTGGATGGCGTTGGTGCCCGACATGAGCGGTGTGTGCAGCGTCGCGGGCACTTTGCCGATCACTTCGGTGCCGACAAAAATCGCGAGCACGAAGATGGTGATGCTCACCAGGACAGCGTCAATGGTCATGCGGAGGCTCCTCCTGCGACGGCGACCGGCGGCGGCTGCATCGCTTTTTGCGTGGCCGCGTGGACCACTTGCCCGCCGTGGGTGATGCAGGTGCCGGCGATAATATCATCCTCGAAATTGAGGTTCAGTTCGGCTTTGGGCATCAGCAGCGCCAGCAAGTTGCTGACATTCTTGGAATACATCTGGCTGGCATGAAACGGCAACATACTGGGCACGTTGAGCGGCCCCATAATGATCACGCCGCTATGCACAATGGTCTGGCCGGCCTGGGTCAGTTCGCAGTTGCCGCCCGTTTCGGCGGCCAAGTCCACAATGACCGAGCCGGGCTTCATGGTCGGCACCATTTCAGCGGTGATCAGCACCGGCGCTTTGCGGCCCGGAATGGCCGCCGTCGTGATGATCAGATCCGAGTCTTTGGCGTGCTTGGCAAGCAGGGCCACTTCCTGGCGGTGCTGCTCTTCCGATAGCTCTTTGGCATAGCCGCCGGATCCTGCCGCCTCAATCGCGCCCTGTTCGAGCATGACGAACTTGGCTCCCAGGCTCTCGACCTGCTCTTTGACCACCGGGCGCACATCGAACGCCTCGACCACTGCCCCCAGGCGGCGCGCCGTGGCAATGGCCTGCAACCCGGCGACCCCTGCGCCCAGCACAAAGGCGCGCGCCGGCGTGACCGTGCCCGCCGCCGTGGTGAGCATGGGCAGGAAGCGGCCCAGCGTGTCGGCAGCCAGCAGCACGGCCTTGTAGCCCGCGACGGTGGCCTGCGACGAAAGCGCGTCCATAGATTGCGCGCGCGTGGTGCGCGGGATGGCCTCCATGCCGAAACTGCTCACCCCTTGCGCCGCCAACGCCTGCACCGTATCGGGGCTGGTCAGCGATTGCAGGAACGAGATCAGCACCGCGCCGGAGCGCAATTGCGCGATTTCGGCGGCGGTCGGCTTCTGCACCTTGAGCATGATGTCCGCACTGCTGAACAGCGTGGCGGCATCGGGCACGATCTGCGCGCCGACGGCAGTGTAGGCGCTATCCACAAAATAGGCTTCCGCGCCGGCTCCCTGCTGGATCAGCACCGTATGGCCGGCTTTGACGAGTTTGGCGGCATCGTTGGGGACCAGCGCCACCCGGCGCTCCCCGCCGACCGTCTCTTTGGCGACTGCGATGTTCATTGACGCGCCTCGATCCGTTGCATAAGAATCCTCTTCTCCCTAGACCTAGACAGCCCTAAGCACAGCAAAGGGTGCCGTAGAGACACCCGCTACTCAAATAACGCAAACCAGGAGATGCAAACAATCGGCGCGGGTGAAACACCGGCACCGCTTGACACTGTAGCATAACGCCGCGCCTCTGTCAAGAAAACCGAGCGGCGCGGCAGGGCTTATGCAAAGTCCGGAAGTGTGAGACCGAGCAGGGCCAGGGCGGCCGCCGGGTGGCGCGCATGGTAGCGCAAGCGCGCCGCGATCTGCTGATGCCCGGCCTGATGCAGCGCACTCACCACCGTATCCCGCAGTAAACTCATCACCGCCGGGCCATGCCCCTCATGCAGCAGGCTCGCATCCTCCCCCATCGTCACATCCTTCACATAATGCAGCCGGTTCTCAATCCCCCAATGCCCCCGCCGCAGCTCGAGCAGTCGCTCCACTCCCGCCACCGCTGCCGGTAAACTCGTAATCCCCCAGTGCTGCTCTTGACTCACCGCCGCCCCACATTGCCAACTGCGGATCACCATAAACACTTGCGCCAAATGCGGCCAATCCAGCACCCCCGCTAAGGCTTCCGTCGCGCACAAGTAGCGGATCTCCAAGCGCCCGCGCTGTCGATCACACGTCGCGGTCTCGCGCTTATCCGTCGCCACCGGCGCATAGTCGTACCGGCGGGGGGGTTCCGGCGCAAACCAGCGTTGCAACGCATCCAGCAGGTGGCCCTGATTGGCCTTCACGGTGAACAGGTAATCCCCGCCCGCCGCCACCACTTGTTCGCACAACGTGCGTTGACACAGTAACGCATCACCGGTCAAGACCCGCCCTGCCCAGTTCACCTGCGCGATGACCAGTGGAGCCGTGTTGAGTTCGGCGGCCGCTTTGTCTTCGTGCCCCGTGACAGGGGCGGCAGCCAGGACGGTGCCCAGCTCGGCGCAGAAGGCAGCGACTTCATGCACGACGCTGGTACCGGGCACCAAGGGGGTACTATGGAAGCGCCCGCGTTGGGCTTTGCCGTCGAGGGCCACGCCCTGGCTCCCGCGCGGGCGGGCGGCGGAGTCGCGGGGCGGATCGGCCAGCGGGGGCGGCGGATCAAACCAGTGGTGAATGACGGTGGCGAGCGCATTGGGGTCGAGCAGCGCCAAGACGCGGTTAAACGTACACTGGTGCGGGGTGCGCCCAGGCACAAAGCCGAGAGCGCGTTGAATGGCGGGGAGTTGGTCACGTAACCACTCGGCGGCGGCGAGTTGGGAGAGGTGATTGCACAACAGGGCGGCGAGGACGGCGGCGAGCAGCGCGGGGACGCGATAGCGGCAGCCACGGGCGTGGCGGGGATCAGGAATGGCGGCAAACAAGGCGGGCAAGGTCCACAGCGGGACAGTGAGGGTGCTGGCCGGGAGATGGACCTGCACGGTGGGGGTGAGGGCGGCGAGGACGGGGCCAACCCAGGGCGGATCATGGTGGGCCAGCAGGGCGGGCGAGGATACGGTATACTGCATCGGGTGCTCCTTTGGTGAAGAGGGTGGATGATAACAAGCCATCTTACCAAAGAAGTGCCCATTCTGTCGCCCCTTGCGGACTTTGCATAAGCCCTG
>JALYUO010000149.1 GCA_030853735.1 Chloroflexota bacterium | reverse complement strand
CAGGGCTTATGCGTTCTGAGCGAATACCCTGATGTTTAAGAGGAGTCAGCACCCCCAGGTGCGGCCCCGCAGGTGTACCCGGTGGGGAGGGCGCTCTGGGGAGAGCCGACGAATTGCCAGGACGGCGTGGTACGCCTACGGGGCCGCACCTGGGGGTGCTGACTCCTCTTAAACATCAGGGATGGCAGCGCCGCCTTGATCGAGAACGCATAAGCCCTGCCGCATTCCGCACTCCGCATTGCGCCTTGACGCACCTTGCCCCGCCTCGTATACTGCTATGGTGAATCGCTGCGCCCGCCGGCCGGCGCAGTTGGGCTACGCATCGCGCAACCAGACACGAAGGAGTGTTGGATGGAGTTCTTGCTCACCGAGGAGAATCGCTCGGTTCAGAAACTGACGCACGATTTCGCGCAGAAAGAGATTGTGCCTTTCGCGCGTGAACATGACGAAAACCACATGATCAACTGGAATGTGATCAAACGCATGGGCGAACTGGGCCTGCTGGGCGGCCCCATCCCCGAAGCCTACGGCGGGGCGGGCCTCGATTTCGTTAGCTTCGGCCTGATCTGTGAAGAGATCGAGCGCGCCGAGACGGCCTTCCGCGTGCTGCAAAGCGTCCATGTGGGCCTCAACAGCCTCAGCCTGCTGCAATGGGGCAGCGAAGAGCAGAAGGACAAGTACCTCAAACCACAGGCGCGCGGCGAAAAGCTGGCGACCTTCGGCCTGACCGAGCCGGGAGCCGGCTCCGATGTCGGCAATATCCAGACGACCGCCGTCCGCAAAGGTGATCATTATATCCTCAACGGAGCCAAAATCTGGATCTCGCTGGCCGATGTCGCCGATCATTTCTTGGTGGTCGCCAGCACCGATAAGAGCAAAAAGCACCACGGCCTGAGCGCGTTTATCGTCGAACGCGGCTTTGAGGGCTTCAGCACCGGCACGATCAAAGGCAAGCTGGGCGTGCGCGCCGGCAATACCGGTGAACTAATCTTCAAGGATGTGCCGGTGCCCGTCGCCAACCGCGTCGGCGAAGAGGGCGAAGGCTTCCAGATCGCCATGAGCGCGCTCGATTGGGGCCGCTTCACCGTGGCGACGGGGGCCGTCGGCCTAGCCCAGGCGTGCCTCGATGCCAGCCAGAAATATTGCCACGAGCGCGCCGCCTTTGCGCGCGAAATTGGCCGCTTCCAACTGGTGCAGCAGATGATCGCCAAGATGGTGCTGGGCATCGAAACCAGCCGCTTGCTCTGCTTGCGCGTGGGCTGGATGAAAAACTATGGGATGCTGACCACGCGCGAAACTAGCCTCGCCAAGTGGCACGCCTGCAACGTGGCCTTCGAGAGTGCCAACGATGCCATCGAAATTCATGGCGCGTATGGCTATTCCAGCGAGTACCCGGTCGAACGCTATCTTCGCAATAGTCGCGGCGCGGTGATCTACGAGGGGACGCGCGAAATCCACACCGTCATGCAGGGCGAGTTCGCGCTGGGCTACCGTGAGCAGTTCAACTATCGCTGCCCGCCGCCCACCGCGCCCGGTGTCGAGCGCAAGAATGTGTTTGACCCGGTGAGTGCGCTGCACTATCCGGCGCAGTAAGCCGTGAGCCGTGGGCCGTGGGCCGTGAGCCGTGGGCTGTGAGCCGGGGGCCGGGGGCTGTGGGCCGGGGGCCGGGGGCCGTGGGCCGTGAGCCATGGGCCGTGAGGCGTGAGCCGTGAGCCATGAGCCGGGGGCTGGGGGCTGTGGGCCGTGAGGCGTTAGGTGTGAAGTGTGATTTGTTGGGCCTGTTGGAGAAAGCGAAGGGTACGCGATAATGGCAACCGATGATCCGGTGATTTTGAGTGCGGCGCGCACGCCGTTCGGCAAGTTTGGTGGCGGGCTGATGAGCCTGTCGGCAGTAGACCTCGGCGCGTGCGCGATGGGCGAAGCGATCCGCCGCGCCGACATGGACAAAGGCGATATTACGCACAACATCATGGGCTGCGTGGTGCAGGCCGGGCTGGGCCAAGTGCCGTCGCGCCAAGCGGCCTTCAAGGCCGGGCTGGGCCGCGAAGTCACCTCCGACACCATCAACCGCGTCTGTGCCAGCGGGATGCGCGCCGTGGCCCTGGCCGGCGATCTGATCCGCCTGGGCCGGCACGAGGTGATTGTGGCCGGCGGCATGGAGAGCATGAGCAACGCGCCCTACTACCTGAAAGGCACGCGCTGGGGCCAGCGCATGGGCCACGGCGAACTGATTGACGGCGTGATCGCCGACGGCCTGACCGATCCGATGCTCAATGTCCACATGGGCGAGCATGGGTCGAGCGTGGCCGCCGAAGAGAACGTGGGCCGCGCCGAGCAGGATGCCTGGGCCTACCGCAGCCACCAACGCGCCACCGCCGCCATAGATGCGGGGTATTTTGCCGAGGAAATCGTGCCGGTGCAGATCGCGCAGAAAAAGGGCGACCCGCTCACCGTCAGCACCGACGAATCGGTGCGCCGCGACACCACGCTAGCGGCGTTGGCGAAGCTGAAGCCGGTGTTCGGCGCGAGCGGCACGATCACTGCCGGCAACGCGCCGGGCCTCAACGACGGCGCGGGCGCGATGGTCGTGGCCTCGGCGGCCTACGCGAAAGCGCACAGCCTGCAACCGCTGGCCCGCATTCTGGGCTATGGTGAAGCCGCCTGGGATACGCCTTATCTGGCCTACACCCCGGCTATGGCCGCGCAAAACGCGCTGGACCGCTTGGGCCTGAAGATCAGCGATATAGATTTGGTGGAGATCAACGAGGCGTTTGCCAGCGTTGCCATCATCAGCGCCCGGCGCTTGGGGGTAGACCCGGAGAAGGTGAACGTCAACGGCGGCGCGGTTGCCCTCGGCCACCCCATCGGGGCCAGTGGCGCGCGCGTGCTAATGACCCTGATCTACGAACTGCGCCGGCGCGGCGGCGGCATCGGCATCGCCGCCATCTGCTCCGGCACGGCGCAAGGTGACGCGGTGGTGGTGCAAGTCGGCGAGTGAACGGAGTGTTGAGTTCTGAGTGTTGAGTTCTGAATTATTTGCGTAACGCCTCAGCGCTTGCCGCAAGAAGCGAACGGGGTTCGGTCATTCTGAGCGCAGCGAAGAATCTCTTGCCGTGTGCGCCAGTAAGAGGCCCGCGACTCGCTTTCTGCGGGGTACGCCTGCGGTGAAGCAGAGTCGCCGGCCCCAACAGATTCTTCGCTGCGCTCAGAATGACAAGGTTCTCAGGCTGAGACGCTACGCAAATAATTCAGAACTCAGAACTCCGTAGTTGCGTGCGCTTGGGCCATAACCGTGACCCACCAAACGAGGCTGATGGTGAGACCGATCAGAGCGAAGAGGGAGACGACGAGCGGGGCGGGAATGGCGAGATCGAGTACGGTCTGCATTGCCAGTTCCACCACTGCGCCGAACATAGCCCCAGCGAACACGCCGAGCGCGGCAAATAGGGTCAGTGCGGCGGTCGAAAGCGCGATGCGGGTGAGGCGCGATTTCCAATACGTCATCAGGATCTCCTTTGGCAACGGCCTAGAGAGTGCCCCAGTGGGGTCGCAGGCCGGCCGATTGTGTTGCGCCCATCGAGTCTGTTGCCCTTAGAGCAAAAGTTATGCCAGATACTCTCCCCACAAGTATAGCACGCCAAGCCACCCCGCCCCCATCTGTGCGCGGCGACCCGCCCGCCGGTCCACCGCCGGCGGCCCTATATCACGGCCTCGCCGAGTTTAACGCAGGTGCCTACTTTGCGTGCCACGAGACGCTGGAAGCGATCTGGATGCGCGAACCGGCCCCCGTTCGGCGGCTCTACCAGGGCATTTTGCAGGTAGCGGTCGGCTTCTACCACTTGCAGAACGGCAACTATCGCGGCACGCTCAACCTGCTGGAGTCGGCGGCGGGCTACCTGCGCGACTTCCCGCCCACCTGCCTGGGCATCGCTGTGGCGCAACTGATCGCCGACGCGGGCGCAGTGCGGGCGGGCGTGGTCGCGCTGGGTCCGGATCACCTTGCCGCGTTTGATCTTACCACGCTGCCGCAGGTCCATTACGACGCAGCAGTGGCGGCGACGGCGGTGGCTCCCGTGTTGCCCAGCGCCGCCGACCGCGCTGGGCCGGGCCATTGGTGATGCCGGCCCCCGCCGCGCTGCGCCGGCTGACCGCCGCCGATGCGCCCGCGCTTGACCGGCTGCTGGCCCGCCATGCCTTTGCCGGAGCCTACGCCCGCAGCTACCTACGCAGCGCCGGTATCGGACCGGACGGCGTGACGGCCTGGGCCTGCCCCGGCACGGATGATAGCCTCCTGGCCGCGCTGGTGGCCCACGACAGCATCGGCTGGGCGGTATGGGACACGCCCGCCCAAGCGACGGCCCTGCTGCCCGCCATCGCCGCGCTGGGCTTGACTTTGCTCAGTGGCCCGCAAGCCCTGGTCGCCCCGTTGGCGGCGGCGTTGCCCCAGCCCACGCACGGCGACCACTGCCCCTTTGTGACCCTGCACCCCGCCGCGTTGGTCGCGCCCCCCGCCGCAGCCGCCTGGCCGCCCCGGCCGGCGGACTTAGCCGATCTGACAGCCCTCATTGACTTCTACATCGGCGGCTTCTACAGCCTAGCCTACCTGCCCACGCGCGCCGCCTGGGCCACGCGCCTGACCGAGCAACTCGCCCACCGCACGCTCTACTGCATCACCGACCCGGCGGGGCGCGTGGTCTCCGCCGCCCTCAGCAGCGCCGAAACCCCCAGCGCCGCCCTGATCGGGGGGGTCGCCACGCTGGATTCGCACCGGGGCCAGGGCTTGTCCACCCGCTGTGTTGCGGCTCTCTGTGCGGCCCTCTTCGCCGCCGGGTGCAGCGAGATCGGCCTCTTCTACCTGTCCGCCAACGCCTCCGCCGCCCATGTCTACGCCAAACTGGGCTTTGCCCCCGCCGGCGCGTGGTGGCTGGAACGAGTAGGCGGTAGGCAGTAGGCAGTAGGCAGGAATGTATTACGTACTGCCTATTGCTTAAGAGCTGAGGGCTGACAACTGCCGCCCCCGGCCCACGGCCCCCGGCCCCCGGCCCACGGCCCACGGCCCACGGCCCACGGCCCCCGGCCCAGCTACTGGTCGCGCAAAATGTAGTAGGTGCCCCGGTTGGATCCGATTTTGAGCAGGTAGCCGCGCTCAACCAGATCGACCAAATCCAGGCGGGCGGCTTCGTCGCTGAGATCGGTGTGCAGGTCGCGGTACTCGCGGTTGGTGAGCCGCCCGACGGTTTGCGCGTGGGCCAAGCCCGCCGCCTGCCGCGGGCTGAGGCCCGCCCGCAGCCATGCCGCCGCTTGCGCCGACCTAACCCCCCCGCCCCCTTCCCTACGCAGGAAGGGGGAGTCAGAGTCACTCTCGTCTAGCTCCCCTCCCTTCGTAGGGGAGGGGTTGGGGGAGAGGTCGGCGGCCTCTGCCAACGGCAGGGCGGGCAGGCGGATCAGGAAGGTGGCATGGTCGCTGACAAAGGTCGGCGGGCCGGAGCCGAGCGCGGCCAGGGCGCGTTTGATGCGCCGGATGCCGGTGCCCATCTCCTCCACCAGACGCAGCGTGTACATGGCCTGGGCCAGGCGCGGGTTGCGCGAGTAGCGGCGTGTTTCGAGCGTATCGAGCGTGACCGGGCCGGCCAGCCCGCCGGGGCTTTCGATCTCCAGCCGGTCGTCGAACATCCGCACCTGCACCTTTTGCCCCGCCAAGCGGTAATCGCGGTGGGCAATGGCGTTGGTCACGGCCTCGCGCACCGCCTGGATCGGATACTCCGGCACGTCGCGCCGGTACAGCCCCTCGATCACGCCGCCGACGCGCATATTGCGGGTGACAAATTGCGTCACCGCCTCGATCAACGGCCCCACCGCGCCCCCGATCTCGGCCCGATCTACGATCAGCCCGGTTACATCGTCGCCGCGAAAGCGCGCCACCTTGACCTGGGCCTGTGGCAAGAGGTGTTGCGGCGCACGGCCAAACAGCAGCAGTCCGGCCACGGTCGGGGTCCACGCCGCGCCCCCGCCGCTGCCCAGCCCCAGCGCCGTCAGCCGATCTGCGGATTGCGGATTGCGGATTGCGGATTGCGGGCTGGCCGATTCCTCCCCCAACCTCTCCCCCAACCCCTCCCCTGATGGGGAAGGGGAGTCTGCGTCGTTCTCCCCCCTTCCTTCGTAGGGAAGGGGGGTTGGGGGGGTTAGGTCCGCCGTCGCCCCCGCCCGCCCCGCTTCGGCATCGAGCGCGCTGAGGTAGGCGCGCACGGCAGCGGGGTCGAGGTCCGCGAGGGCGGCGGGCAATGCTTGCGACTCGTAGGGGCTGGGCTCCGGGTCGGCGGGTCGCGGGACCGGGGGGCGCGGCGGCATGGGCACGGGTGGACTCCTGGGCAGGATAAGGACAACTGGGCCAGTGGTGTGAAAACTATTATACCAGATCGTGTGGGGATTATTCCTGATCCGGCTACGCGAATCCGATCACCAAATCCAGGGCACAAGCCGCCATGTCGTCTGCTGATAGGCGGCGTAGGCGGGGCCGAAGGCGGCCAGCAGGGCGCGCTCTTCGACCCGCATCCGGTAGAGGTAGGCGGGCAAGGGCAGCAGCACCAGGATCGCCGCGCCCAGCCCCGTGCCCAGCGCCAGCCCGAAGCCGATCAGCGTGGCGAAGGTGCCGGTGTACGACGGGTGGCGCAGCAGGCGATAGGGTCCACTCTGTACTATGCGCTGCCCCGTCTGTAGGCGCACCGTCGCGGTGAACCAGCGGCCCAGCGTGGCAATAGCCCACAGGCGGAACAGCAGCCCGCCGGCCATCAGCGCCAAGCCC
>JALYUO010000145.1 GCA_030853735.1 Chloroflexota bacterium | reverse complement strand
CGGAACGAATACCCGAATGACTGGGGAGCCGCGGGCGCGATAGGGGTGGGGCAGGCATCGCCGGACGGAGCCGCCTCCTACAATCCATCTATTAGCCGGCGACAGGCTTACGAGACTGAACTGTTACGCGGTGTGCTATAATAGGCCCGCAACCGTATCTGTCGTCGAGGGAACGTTATGCCGATAATGGAGTTCAGAGCTAGAGAGCCGGCCCCACAAGGAGGTGCCGCCTGATGGTGGGAGCCGTACCTGAGCCTATGCGCGCCGGGCGACCTACACTGTTTTGGATCGCAGGCATGGGCGTGGCCCTGGCTGGGTTGCTGGTGGGTGTCTGGGCCTGGGCGCAGTTTGTGCGGGCGCAAGAGGCGCGTGCGCCACACGGCTACTTGGCACAAACCGATTTTAACCTCCTGTTTGCCCATGCCCGACTGATTGCGGCGGGCCAGGGCGACAAGATTTATGATTTTGCCACCCAGCACGCGGCGCAATTGGCCTTGATCGAACCCAACACCCAGTTGGGCGGCGGGCAGATCAATCATTACTGGCCGATCCTCGGCGGGCTGTTGGTGCCGGTAGCCGGCTGGTCGCCCGAAGCCGCGCTGATCCTCTGGGTGGGCCTCAGCGCGGTCGCTTTCACTATCGCGCTGGGGATACTGCTGCGCGAGCTAGGCTATGACTGGCGCGGAGGGCTGCTGTTTGCGGTCGCCGCCTGGGCGTTTATCCCGCACATCATCGATTTGGAACAGGCGCAGACTACGGATCTGCTGATGCTGCCGCTGATCTGCGGCATACTGGCCTTGCGGCGGGGAGCCGATTGGCAAGCCGGGCTGTGGCTGGGATTGCTCGGCTTGAAGCCGCAACTGACACCGGTCTGGATTATCGCCATGCTGGCCGCCGGCCGCCTACGAGGTTTGGCCGGGTTCGCGGCCTGCACCGGGGTTTTACTTGGCGTGTCCACCTTGCTGTCGGGGCCGGGCTGGCTGGGTGCGTGGTGGGAACTGAGCCGCTACAGCCTGAACCTGCCGGGCGGGCATGGCTTTGATGTGGCCCTCAGCCATAACTTCCGCGAACTGATGGTGGGCTTGCCGGGCGGCGCAAGCGGCACGCTAAATCCCATCCAACTAGCCGTTTCGGCGCTGGTGGGGCTGGGGGTGGCAGCTATCTGGTGGCGCACTCCGGCAACCGCCGGCCAGGGGGTCAGCGGCAACTATCGCTTGGCCCTGACGGTGCTGGCAATGCTCATCTCCTCCCCCTATTTGGACACGCATGATCTCGCGTTTTGGCTGCCGGCGGGGGCGTTTCTGCTGGCCCCCGCGCCGGCCGCCGCAGACAGTCTGCCTAACCGCCGGCTATGGATCGGGTTGAGTTGGGCCGGCTGGGCCTTAGCTTGGCCGGCGGTGTTGCTGTTGACCAGTAGCCCGATCAAAATCGCCGCTTTCTATATGGTGGGCGTGACGATCATGATCTTATGGGCTTGGTGGCGCACGGGCACTCCGGTGCTACGCCGCACGACCCGCGCGCCGGCCGCCTGATCCCGTATGGCCCACCCGTCTGCGCCGGCTCCCCTACGCCTGCGGCCCGGCTTTCTCACGCGGCTGGGCTTTGGGCTGGGCATCGGTCTGCTGATCGCCTATGCGGCGCTGGTGGTGATCCAGGTAAAGCGACCGAGCTACGTGCTGCGGACCGATTTTATCGGCGACCTGACCGGCGTGATGCTGCTGGCCGAGGGCCGGCCGGCGGTGATGTACGACGAAGCGGCCCAGACGGCCACCCAGACGGCGCTGCTACAGGCCGATGGCCTACGGCTGACCCAGTTGTTGCATTTCAACCATCTGCCCTACGAGTCGCTGCTACTGCTGCCGCTACACACGCTGGGCTGGGGCTTTGGCGCACTGCTGGCGGCGTGGTCGCTGCTCAACGCCGCCGCAGTAGTCGCCGGGCTGGCGCTGCTGGCTTGGGCTTGGCCGGTGCGCGCACCGGCCAGGCGGGGTTTGATCCTCGCCGGACTGACCTTTTTCCCGTTGACCACGGCCTTTTTGCTGGGGCAAAATAGCGGCTTGGTGTTTCTGGGTTGGGCGGGCGGCAGCGCGGCCTTGCGCCGGGGCTATCCCGGTTGGGCCGGTGCAGCGTTTGCCCTGGCAACCCTGAAACCCCAGGCCATGCCGCTGCTGCTGCTGGCCTTGCTGTGCGACCGGGCTTGGCGGGTGTTAGGGACCTACAGCGCGGTCGGGCTGGTCTCTGTACTGATCACCATGCCCCTGCTCGGCGTAGATTGGCCGTTGCACTATATCGGCTATTTGCTGCGCTACGCTACCGTGCCGCCGAGTGGTTCGATTGATCCGGTGACATTGCAAAATCTGGTCGGTTTCGCGGACCGGCTGCTGGGCACCGGCCCGCCCGCTACAGCACTGGCGGCGGGGCTAACGCTGCTGGCGCTCGTTGTCTTTGGCCTCCTGTGCCGGCGCACGCGCCGGGCCGGCGGCGTGCCGGGTACAGCGGCCTGGGACGGCTATTGGGTTGCTATCCTCGCGCTGGCCCTGCTGGTCAGTCCTCATGTGCAGCGCCATGACCTCACCCTGGCTCTGGTGCCCGGCTGGATTTTGGCCGCGCAGGCGCTGGCGGCGGGCCGGGCGCGCCGGCTGGCTTGGCTGGGTTTGGGCTGGCTGGCGGGGCTGATCGCGGGGGTCGTGCCCAGCTTGGTGCTCTCCCCGGCGGTGCTGTGGCTGGCGTGTACCGCCGGCTGGCTGCTGTGGTCGCTGGGAAACTCTAACACAAGTCCAACGCAAATTGTAGCGGCCAACGTTGACAACACTCTTGTCAACCCGCTATAATCGGGTGAAACTTAGGAGAGGGCTACTGCCGGCAGCAACCGGTCCGGCGGTGGGGGTGCAAACGCGATGCAAGTCAAAGACTATTACGCCACATTGGGGCTGAAACGCGACGCGAGCGAAGCCGAGGTACGTTCGGCCTACCGCAAGATGGCGCGCAAATATCACCCTGATGTCAATCCGAATAATAGCGGGGCCGAGGCCAAGTTCAAGGAGATCAACGAAGCCTACGAAGTCCTCAGCGATGCCGATAAGCGCAAGAAATACGACCGCTTCGGCTCCGACTGGGAGCAGTACGAGAAGATGGGCGGCGCGGCGGGCGACTTTGATTTCAGCCGCTACGGTGGCATGGGCGGCGCACCCGGCGCACGGGGCTACGGCAGTCCCGGCCAGACCGTCAGCAGCGAAGGCTTCAGCGACTTTTTCGAGAACCTGTTCGGCGGCATGGGCGCGCGCGGCGGCATGGGTAGTCCCGGCGGCATCCCCGGCATGGCCGGCGATCCGTTCGGCAGCACGGGCCGCCGCGTGGCGCGGCGCGGCTCCGACTTTGAGCATCCGGTCGAGATCACGCTGGACGAGGCGTTTAACGGCACGGCGCGCAACCTGCAAATGCAGGTCGAGGACCATTGCCCCACCTGCAACGGCAGCGGCGTGCAGAACGGGCGCGCCTGCCCCACCTGCGGCGGCAACGGCGTGACCAGCCGCCTGAAAACCATTGAGGTCAAGATCCCGGCGGGGGTGCATAGCGGCGCGAAAGTGCGCGTGCGGGGCGAAGGCAGCCCCGGCGCACCCGGCCAGCCGCGTGGCGATCTGTTCCTGGTGGTCACCGTCTTGCCGCACCCCGGCTATGAGCGCAAAGGCGACGACCTGATCGTGAGCCAGCCGGTGCCGCTCTACACCATGATCCTGGGCGGCGAGGTGCGCGTGCCCACCTTGAAGGGCACTAACTTGGCGCTCAACATCGCCGCCGGCACGCAAAACGGGCGCGTGATCCGGCTCAAAGGCCAGGGGATGCCCAAGCTGACCGAGCCGGCCCAGCGCGGCGACTTGCTGGTGAAGACCGAAGCCCAACTGCCCAAAAGCCTGAGCGACGACGAAAAGGCGCTGTTTGAGCAACTGCGGACGCTGGCCGACCCCCCGGAGGCCACAGGATGATGCCCGCCGTGCCGGACGAGGAGCCGCGCTATGTGATCAGCATCGCGGCCCAGGTGTTGGGCCTGCATCCGCAGACGCTGCGCCTCTATGAGCGCGCCGGGCTGATCGAACCGCAGCGCAGTCGCGGCAATATCCGCCTCTATTCCGACCGCGACCTGGAGCGCATCCGCGTGATGCAACGCCTGACCAGCGACCTGGGCGTGAATCTGGCGGGGGCCGAGGTCATCCTGAATATGCGCGAACTCATCCTCGACTTGCACCGCGAACTTGCCGTAATCCGCCGCGAACTGGACATAGATATGTAGCGGCTGTTGCCCGCCCGACCCATTTTGTATAGCGACCATTTAGCAGGAGGTGCCACGATGGCAGATTTACTAGATACAGATACAACGGCGCTCAATGAGTTGCGTGGCCTCTTGCAATACCTGACTCCTACAGAACAGGATCAGGTAATGGTAGCACCACATTAAACCGTGGTCATGCCTAATTTAGCGCACAAATTCGTGCCTGCAAAATGTCGGACCACGGTTTAATGTGGTGCTGCCCAGGTAATAGCGGGAATAGCGAATAACACCATTAGTAATGAGGAACTCCAACAGTTGCGACGCACGGCGGAAGATCGGCGCGTGCGGCAAGGCAATGAGCCGGCGATTCGTCTACTTGATGCGTGGCTGCGTGAGGATGATCCAGATATCATTCGTGACCAGCAGGAGACCTTAGCCATGCTAGAACACGCACTGCGTAAGGATTACTGATGAACCGGGCAATTGTGCTTAACGCTAACGTATCAGCATTACTGGGGCGATGTGCTAGTTCGATTGATTACGGCTTGTTTAAAATATCACTTATATTAGCTGCTTTTGCCTATCACCGGGATTTGGAGCCTGAATCTACGAGTTGTAGTGGTTATCAAGCGGTGAG
>JALYUO010000126.1 GCA_030853735.1 Chloroflexota bacterium | reverse complement strand
CCCCCCCCCCCCATTCCATCCGATGTATGGGGGTGTGTCACTGACTATACTCTGTTTCTGCTTATGCCGACCCGCGCCGCTTAGACTCCCCCTTCCTTCGTAGGGAAGGGGGTGGGGGGGTTAGGTCGGTGCGTGCAAAACTTTGAGCCGCACCCCTAACGGTCAGCCCGGTTGACAATTGCCGGGCAGAATGCTATGCTAATCGGCGGGTCCGGCATTCCTTGCCGGCGTAGATTGCTTTTACTTTGCGAGAGGATACAGTAATGGGGCTTGATGAGCGCCGCTTGTTTCGGCAACTAAAGGACGTGACCGTACCGCACTACCAAGAAGAACTGGCGGCGATTGTGGGCAGCCCAATCACCTACGAGATAGACTGGCCTGCTTTTGCGGAAGACCGCGATGCCCTCACCCATTTTGAGGAGCGTGTCCTCACCCAAGTGCAAGGTGCGCTGCGTATTATCTGCGTGGATGACCTCGGCCAAGAGGCGGCGCAGACCAAGATCAAGACGATTGCGGTCCGCAATCTGATCCACTATGATTGTGAGGAACTCACCCTCAGCGCGGGAACACTGCACCTCGCCTGCGACTGGGGTAATGGATCCATGTGGTTTGCCGAAGTGATTGCCGAAAAGCTAGAGGATCTGCTCTAGGCTTCCGGCCGGCACAGGGGCTGTGGGCTGCGCTGCCGGCGGCTTATCCCGTTTACGGCGTGCTACGCCTTTCGTAGTAGATAGAGGAGGACACGACAATGGGGTGCGCCCAACGCGGTGCCTTCCACCGCGACCACGCGAACGGGCCACCCAGCGCGCTGATCGTCTTGCAGCACCACGCGCAGGGCACGGGCATTCACCTCCCCGGCCACAATCCCGCGCCATCACGTCTCTCCTCACCACTTCGCTGCCCATCCGCAATCCGCAATCCGCAATCCGCAATCCGCAATCCGTTAGCGGCGTTCCGGCAAGTGCCGGCGCACCGAGTCGGCTTGGTCGTGGTCGGCGAGGGAGATGCCGGTTTCGTGGCCCACATCCTCGCTTTGCTGCTGGATCAGCTTGGCGACCAGCGCCGTCCAGCCGGTCTGATGGCTGGCCCCGCGCCCGCTACCGTCGTCGCCGTGGAAAAACTCATGGAACAGCAACAGGTCACGCCAGTGCGGGTCGCTTTGCAGGCGCGCATCAGGGCCGTTGAAGGGGCGACGACCGCTTGCGTCGCGGGTGAACAGGCGGATCAGGCGATACGAGAGTTCGTCGGCCACCTCGTGCAAGGTTAGATACTGGCCCGACCCGGTGGGGCACTCCACGCGAAAATCGTCGCTGTAGTAGTGGTGGAACTTTTGGATCGACTCGATCAGCAGATAGTTAATCGGGAACCAGACCGGGCCGCGCCAGTTAGAATTGCCGCCGAAAATGCCACTGCGCGACTCGCCCGGCTCGTAGCGCACCGTATGGGCCGTGCCGTCCACCCACAGCACATAGGGCTGCTCGGCGTGGTATTTGCTGAGAGAGCGCACGCCGTAGTCTGACAGGAACTCCGTCTCATCCAGCAGCCGCGCCAGCAGCCGTTTCATGCGGTGGCCGCGCACCAGCGCCAGCAGGTGCCGTTGCCCCTCGCCCGGTTGTTCCCAATGGGAGACTAGCCGCGTCAGGTCGGGCCGGTGGGTCAGGAACCATTCCAGCCGCTCACGGAAGCCGGGCAGTGCGGCCAAGACGTGCGGCTCCACCGTCTCCACCGCGCACAGCGGGATCAAGCCGACCAGCGAACGGATTTTCAACGGCACATAGCGCCCATCGGGCAGGCTCAACACATCGTAGAAAAACTCGTCGTCCGCGTCCCAGAGCGTCATGCCGTCGTCGCCCATGTTGTTCATGGCGGCGGCAATCGCCAGGAAATGCTCGAAGAACTTGGTGGCAATGTCCTCGTAGACCGGGTTGGTCAGCGCCAACTCCAGGGCGATGGTCATCATATTCAGGCTGAACATCGCCATCCAACTGGTGCCGTCGCTCTGCTCGATAAAGCCGCCGGTGGGCAAGGGCGCGCTGCGGTCGAACACGCCGATGTTGTCCAGCCCCAGGAAGCCGCCCTGGAACACGTTATTGCCCTCCGAGTCTTTGCGGTTGACCCACCAGTTGAAATTGAGCAGCAGCTTGTGAAACGTGCGCTCCAAAAAGGCGCGGTCGGCCTCGCCCGTGCTGCGCTGATCGATCTTGTAGACGCGCCACGCTGCCCAGGCAAACACCGGCGGGTTCACGTCGCCGAAAGCCCACTCGTAAGCCGGCAGTTGGCCGTTGGGGTGCATATACCACTCGCGCATCAGCAGATCCAACTGGCTTTTGGCGAACTCTGGGTCAATCAGCGCGAAGGGAATGCAATGGAAAGCCAGATCCCAGGCCGCGTACCAGGGATACTCCCATTTGTCGGGCATAGACATGACGCGCTCGTTATAGAGGTGCCGCCACTCGCGGTTGCGACCACGCAGCCGGGCGGCGGGTGGTGGCGGCTGGGCCGGGTCGCCCTGTAACCAGCGGTCCACGATGTAATGATAGAACTGCTTGCTCCACAGCAGCCCGGCAAAGGCTTGCCGTTGCACCGCCGCCACGTCCGCATTCAGACCCGGCGCGTGCTGGTCGGCGTAAAACGCATCGGCTTCGGCTTGGCGCAGGGCAAAGATCGCGTCGAACTCGCGAAACGGCGCGGGCGGCGGGGCGACGGCGCTGGTGAGCCGCACGCGCACCGTGACGCTGCCGCCCGCCGGCACCACGCGCCGGTAGATCGCGGCAGCCTTTGTGCCCAACCGCGCTGGGTTGATCGCCGCCGCATCGCCGTCGATCAGAGCAGTGTGAAAGGCATCTTTGACGTAGGGAGTGGGATTGGCCGCGCCGTAGAGCCGGGCCACGTTGGTGTCGTTTTCGGTGAACCACAGATCGTCCGCCTCGGCGCAGGCCAGATAGTAGCTGCCCAGCAACGGGTGGTCGGCGGCGACCCAGGCGACTGTCCCATCGTCGCCGTCCATGATCGGTTCCGCAACCAGACGTGGGCGGGCGGCGTTGCCGTCCCAGGCCCAGGTGTTGCGGAACCAGAGCGTCGGCAGCAGCCACAACGGCGCATCCTCCGGCCCGCGATTGGTCGCCGTCACGCGCAGCAACAGGTCGTCCGACCCTGCTTTGGCGTATTCGATAGCCACGTCGAAGTAGCGGTCGTCATCAAACACGCCCGTATCGCGCAGTTCATATTCATCATCGTCGCGCCCCCGGCGGGCATTCTCGCTGACTAGATCGGCGTAGGGGAAAGCGGCCTGCGGATATTTGTAGAGCATCCGCAGATAGCTGTGGGTGGGCGTGCTATCCTGATACCAGTAGCACTCTTTAACGTCTTCGCCGTGATTGCCCTGCGGCCCGGTCAGGCCAAACAGCCGCTCTTTGAGGATCGCGTCGCGCCCGTTCCACAGCGCCACGGCTAGGCACAGCCGCCCTTTGTCGTCGCTGATGCCGCCCAGCCCGTCCTCGTTCCAACGGTAAGCATGGCTGCGCGCTGCGTCGTGCGGCAAATAGTCCCAGGCCGCCCCATCGGCGCTGTAATCTTCGCGCACCGTGCCCCAGGCCCGCTCACTGAGGTATGGCCCCCAGTGCCGCCATACCAGGCCGTCCTGCCGCAACCGCTCGCTTTCCACGCTCATGCCGGGTGCCTTCCTATGGTCTTTCGTACTCATCCAGGTAGAGTGGATCGGGAAAGTAGGTATGCGTGCGGCGCACATAACCCTGCGTGGTCAAATCCGCCCGCACGTCCGCAATGCCGCTGAAGTCCAAATAGGCTAACCAGACGCGCGGCGGCGGCGGAGTGCCGGGGGCCGCCAGCGCCGGCAGCCGCGCGCCGTCGGCCAGGGCGATATGCGGCCCGGTTG
>JALYUO010000110.1 GCA_030853735.1 Chloroflexota bacterium | reverse complement strand
CCACCCTGCCCCCAGCGCAGCCGCCAACAAGCATTGTGTTGCCGGCCACCGCGCCGCCGACTGCCGTGCCGATTGTCGTGCCACCTACCGCCGTCCCACCCACCGCTGTACCGCCGCCGACTGCCGTGCCGCCCACTGCGCCACCCGTGCGGAATACGCCGGCCGCTACGGCCACAGCTGCCGGCCCCAAGGGCCAGCCGATCTTTGACACGCCCACGCCACCGACAGCGAACGGTCATGTGGTGGCATTGGAGGATGTCGCCTTTAGCGGCGGCTATCGTTACCAGCCACCCAGCGTCTATGCCGGCCACACGGCCGTCTGGGTCTACGGCCAGGGCACCAGCTTCGCGTCCATGAGTGCGCCGTTCAAGATCGGTGGGCAACCCTCCGGCACGGCGGCGCTGGGCATCATGGGCATGGACTCGGAAGACCGCGCCAAAACGCCGCTGCGGATCTCCATCAACGGGCAGCCCATATTCAACGGCCCCGACCCGCTGCCTAACGACACCGGCACGGCCGGCGGCAATTGGGGCAATATGACCGTGACCTTCGACGCAGGGCTGTTACACCCCGGCGACAACACGCTAACTGTGGAGAACCTCGCGCCGACCGCCAACCTGGGCATCCCGTTTGTGATGCTAGACACGGCGCGCTTGGCCTGGGAAGGGGAGCAGTAACGAATGCGGAATGCGGAATGCGGAATAGATAACGGGCTTTGTGGCAATGCTATTTAGTACAGGGCTGCGGCGAATGGGGAGTGCGAAATAGGGTGGGGGAAATGCGGCGGACTTTACAGCTTTAGCGCCCTGCGTGGCAGCAAAATCCGTTACCTATTCCGCAATCCGCATTCCGCATTCGTCAAGAGCCGGCCAGCAGACGGCGCAGCGGCGCTTCGCTGGCGCGCTCGGCCACGGCGATCACCTCGTCGCCGGCCCACAGGATCGTTGCGCCATTGGGGATGATCATTTCGCCGTCGCGCAGAATGGCGGAAAGAACCACATTCAGTGGCAGCTTGATGTCGGTCAGAGGCTGACCGACCACTAGCGAGTCCTCGCTGACGGTCGTCTCCACGATCTCCATCCCGTTGTGGCGTAGGGTCAGCAGATGGACCAGGGGGCGGTCGGGAATGGTTTGCTCGATCAACGAGCGGATCACATTGGTCTGGCTGACGGTCACATCCACACCCAAGCGGCGGAAAATATCCTCGTTCTTGGGATTGTTGACGCGGGCAATCGTTTTTCGCACATGGAAGCGTTGCTTGGCGACCTGGCAAATGACCAGATTATCCTCGTCCCCTCCGGTCACAGCGATCACCACATCAGCACGCCCGGCTCCGGCCTGTTCCAGGGTCGTCACCTCGCAGCCGTCGCCTTGTAGCACGACCGATCCGAAGCGATCCCGCCAGATTTGGACCTTCTGGGCGTTTTTCTCGATCAACAGGATCTCATGGCCCTCGTTGACCAGTGTTTTCGTCAGATAGTAGCCGACTTTGCCGCCGCCTACCACAAGGATATACATAAGCGCGGTGTCTCCTGCTAACGGAAAAAGCGTTGGCGTAGCGTATGGGTCAAGTGCCCGTTGCGCGGGTCCGCTGCAGCTTCGTCGCCCAAGCCAGGACCAGCGAGCGCGACCGGCGCAGGCAGATCTGCCGGGGCGGGGGCGGGCGTAATTGCCGCGAGATGCACATCGCCCCCTTGCACCACCGATTCGTAGATGCGGTTGGCGATCAGGGTCGTCGGGCAGATCGTTTCCAGGCCCATCTGGTGGAACGTATCCTCGCGGTCGGGATCATAGATCCGCACCACTACGCGCGGCACGCGAAAGGTCAGTTTGGCGATTTGCGCGGCCATGATGTTGGCGTTGTCGCTATTGGTGACGGCCAGAAACAGGTCGGCACTTTCGATCCCCGCCACGCGTAACACATCCTCGTCAATGCCGGTGCCGAGCCGCGTGCTGCCGTGAAAATCGCCCGGCAGGTGAGCAAAGGCTTCCGCATGGCGATCCAGCACGGTGACTTGGTGGCCGCTGCCGTCCAACAGGGCGGCTAGGCGGGCACCGACGCGCCCACAGCCCATAATGACCGTATTCATGAGTGACTCTCTCCTGGGCCCACCACGACGGATGCGGGGGGGAGCGGGGCACGCGCCACCCACACCCGGCAGGGGGCATTCTTGAAGACATACGGCAAGGTGCTGCCGAGATCAAACTCGCCGTGCCGTCGGTGATATTGCGCGCCCAGCAAGATCAGGTCAACGGCCCGTTCCAGCGACTCGTCCACAATGGCAATGCCGGCGGAGCGCGCCTGCAACAGATCGGCGTGGATCGCCAGATCGCAGCGGGCCGCCGCCGCCTCGGCGGCCGCCAGCACCGCTTCGCCGTGGGCCATCAGGTCGGGCAAATCGCTATCAAGGGCCAGCGCCTGGGGCACTTCGACCACATGGATCACATGGATTTTGACGTGCGACTTGGCCCGTCGTTCGCCGGCGGTAGCCAACTGAAAGGCGAGGTGCAACACCTCGTCCTCGCCGGCCAGCCCTTTAAGCGGCACCAGAATAGACGCTATTTTCACAGCAGTGGGGGTCTCGTTGTTTCTAGGGTGGGGGAACTTAGGGGTAGGAAGCGGGGCGGACCAGCGGAGAAGCCGCCACCATACGCTTGATGCTGAACAACCCGCACGGTCGGGTCCACCACTTTCTTCAGACGCAAAGCAGGCATTGGCCCGCCGGCCCAAGCGCCGGCGGCTCCCTGCACCACAGCAGTATACCACGCCGGTGGGGTGGGACGCAAGATTTGACAGCCCTGCGCCGCTTGTGATACGATGAAGGCGATTGTTGCCCCGCCCGCGCAGCGCGCTGCGGTGCGTAGCCGACCGCTAGAGCAGGGCGTACCCCTGCTGCGGAGAGATGTCGCGCCTCATGAGAAGCCCTTTCCAGCCGGCGGTGGCGCTGATGCAGCGCCTGAAATATCCGCAAAAATTCGGCCTGATCAGCCTGCTGTTTGGGCTGCCCCTCAGCTTGGTGCTGTTTCTGCTGATCGGCACGCTCAACACCGGCATCGCCACCAGCCACCAGGAATTGGCCGGCAGCGCCTACTTGCGCCCGCTCCGCCTCCTGTTTGAACACGCGATAGCCGGGCGCTTGCTGCACCAGCAATACCTCAACGGGGCCATGACGCGCGATCAGGCCGTCACGACCAATCAGCGCCTCGTGGACGACGATTTCCGCCGCCTCACCGCCGCCGATCAGCAATACGGCACCCTGTTGGGCACCCGCAGCGAGTTGACCCAAATGCAGCAGGGCTGGGTGATCACCAAAGCCACCGCCGTAGACTCGCCGGCCCGGCAAGGCGGCTATAGCGCCTTGATCCTGGATTGCCGCACGCTGATGAACCATGTCGGCGACTCGTCGCAATTGATCTTGGACTCCAGCCTCGACAGCTACTACCTGGTGGATACCACGCTGCTCAAGCTGCCGGAGTGGCAAGACCTGCTGGCGCAAACCGTCTTGATCGGCGACAACGCCGTGACGCGCCGGGCCTATGGTCCCGAAGGCCGCACCGAGTTTCAGACCTTGCGCGGTCTCGTCGAGTCGGATATGCAAAAGACACAGCGTGGGCTGGACCTAGTGCTAGATCGGCAGCCCGATTTCCGAGCGGCGCTTGCACCGAGCCTGCAAGCATCGGTAGCCACCAGCAACGAGTTTCTGCGAAGCCTGCAAAATGCGTTTGATATGCAGGGCATGGTGACGATCAACCCTGATGCTTATCATAGCGCCGGCGATGCGCCGATCCAGGCCACGTTCGGGCTGTGGGATCAGAGCATCGCCAAGCTCGACAGTTTGATTGAGGCGCGCATCCGCAGCCTGTCGGATCGCCGCAACCTGGTCGCCGGGTTGACGGTCGCCATGCTGCTGCTCGTCTCCTACCTCTGGATCGGCTTCTACCGCGCCGTCATGCGGACGGTGGTCACCTTCAACCAGGCGGCCAAGCGCATGGTGGCCGGCGACCTGCACGGCGGCGTGGATCTCACCAACCGCGACGAATTGGGCCAGGTGGCCGTGGCCTTCAACGACATTGCCACGGCCTTGCTGACCTCGAATGTCGAACTCCAGGCGGCGAAAGAGGTCGCCGAAACCGCCAGCCACGCCAAGTCGGAGTTCCTGGCGAACATGAGCCACGAGATCCGCACGCCCATGAACGCCATTATCGGCATGACGGGGTTGCTGCTTGACACGCCGCTGACCGCCGATCAGCACGAGTTCGCCACCATCGTCCGCAACAGCAGCGATGCGCTGCTCACGATCATCAACGACATCTTGGACTTCTCGAAAATCGAAGCCGGTAAGCTGGATCTCGAAGAAGCTCCGTTTGATGTGCGCGAATGCGTCGAAGCGGCGCTGGATCTGCTGGCCGGGCGGGCCGCCGAAAAAGGGCTAGACTTGGCCTACATCATCGAACCCGGTACGCCCGCTGCGGTGATCGGCGACGTGACCCGGCTGCGCCAGGTGCTGGTCAATCTGATCAGCAACGCCGTCAAGTTCACCGAACGCGGCGAGGTGGTGGTCACGGTGCAGGGTCCGTCGGCGGTCGGCGGTCGGCAGCCGGCCGCCGGCAGTGAGCAGGGAGTAAACGACCGTCCGGCCCACGCCCCACGCCCCACGCCCCACGCCGGCCCGACTTTGCACTTTGCGGTGCGCGATACCGGCATCGGTATTCCTGCCGACCGCCGCGACCGACTGTTCCAGAGTTTCAGCCAAGTGGATGCCTCGACCACACGGCGCTACGGCGGCACGGGCCTGGGCCTAGCGATCAGCAAACGCCTGGTCGCGCTCATGGGCGGCACCCTCGACGTGGAAAGCACGCCGGGGGTGGGGTCCACCTTCCATTTCACCATCCAAGCCGAACCGCTGACTCTGCCGTTGCTGCTCTTTCAGGAGTCGGTCCAGCCGCAACTGAGCGGCAAACGGGTGCTGATCGTAGACGACAATGCTACCAATCGCCTCATCCTGACGCGGCAAGCCGAGTCATGGGGGATGTTGCCGGTTGCCAGCGCATCGCCGTTGGCCGCGCTGGCCTTGATCCAGGCGGGGGAGCCGTTCGACCTGGGCGTGCTGGATATGCAAATGCCCGAAATGGACGGCTTGCGCCTAGCCGGCCAGATTCGCCGCCTGCGCCCAGCGGCGGTGTTGCCGCTGGTGATGCTCACCTCGGGCGGTCCGCACGAGAGCGCGGCCAAAGCCTTAGAGTTCGCCGCCTATCTGAGCAAGCCGATCAAAGCCTCGCAACTCTACAACGTGCTGATCGGCATCTTCCTGGAGGGGTCGCACCGGGGCGGGCGCATCGTGCCGGACGTGCCGATTGACGGCAGCATGGCGCGCCGGCTGCCGCTCCGCATTCTGTTGGCCGAAGATAACGCGGTCAACCAGAAGTTCGGCCTGCGGCTGTTGGAGCGCATGGGCTACCGTGCGGATGTGGCGGCTAACGGCGTGGAAGCGGTGCAAGCCCTGGCCCGCCAACCCTACGACATTGTGCTGATGGATGTGCAGATGCCGGAAATGGATGGGCTGGAAGCTACGCGCCAGATTTGCGCCGGCTGGTCCGCCGGTCCGCGCCCGCGCATTATCGCTATGACGGCCAACGCTATGCAGGGCGACCGCGAAGCCTGCCTGGCCGCCGGGATGGACGATTACATCAGCAAGCCGGTGCAGATCAGCGACTTGCAGGCCGCGCTGGAGCGTTGGGGGGCCGATCTCTCCCCCCGCCCCACCGACCTCTCCCCCCGCCCCGCCGACCTCTCCCCCCACCCCTCCCCTACGAAGGGAGGGGAGTTAGACGTGCGCGCCGACCCCTCCCCCCGCCCCTCCCCTACGAAGGGAGGGGAGTTAGACG
>JALYUO010000100.1 GCA_030853735.1 Chloroflexota bacterium | reverse complement strand
CCGCAGACCGGCGCTAACGGCGCTGTTCGGCCTGATCACGTTTCTCGGCTCGGAAGATTTCCTGTTGCTGTTGGTGCCGTTGGTCTATTGGTGCATCAATCGCACGCTGGGGCTGCGGCTAACCCTGGCCCTGCTCGGTTCGCAGTATCTTAATGAGACGCTCAAAGAATGGATCGCGCAACCGCGGCCCGGCCCGCCGTTGCTGCCGTTGCTGCCCGCAACCGGCGGCGGCTACGGCTTCCCCAGCGGCCACGCGCAAAACACCGCCGCGCTGTGGGGCACGCTGGCCGGGCTGACCCGCCGCCCGTGGGTCTGGGCCGGCGTACTGGTGTTGGTTGGGCTGGTCGGCTTCTCGCGCCTCTACTTAGCGCTACACTGGCCGCTTGATGTGGTGGGCGGCTGGGCCATTGGCGCGGCAGTAGCCGGCTTGGCGCTGGCACTGATCCGCCAGGGCGGGCAACTGGATGCGCGGCTGGTGTCGCCGCTGTTGCTGGGCGGTGCGCTCGTGCTGCCGCTCGCCTTGCTGGCGGTGCAGGCCGATGCTACCAACGCCAAAACCGCCGGAGCCGCACTCGGCCTGATCGCCGGCTGGTGGCTGGAACGGCGCAACGTCGGGTTTGAGGCCAGCGCGCCGCCGCTGCAGCAAGCGATCAAAGCCGCTAGCGGCCTCGCGGTCACTTTCGGGCTACGAGTCGCGCTCAAACCGCTCCTGGATCTGCTGCCCATCGCCTTATTGCCCGACCTGCTGCGCTACGCGGCTATTGGCCTCTGGATCGCGTGGCTGGCCCCGTTGCTGTTTGTGCGCCTGTTCGGGCGGCCTGCCGCTGGCTTGACTCCCGCCGAGGTCTGAGCGCCGCTCTGCGGGGGCAATCGAACACCGGGAGTACGCCGGATGGGACCGTCAGCGCGTAACTGTTCAGTGGATGCGGCTGACCCTAGCGAGATCTTGGAGGTAGGCGGTAGGAGGCGGTTCCACCCGGCGCTGCCGGCCTTACCGTGATTTACAGGTTAGCATGGTGGCTACGGATAGAGATCGTACTAAGGCGGGCTTCGCCGGGTGGAACCGCCTCCTACACTCCGTTCGTAAGCAGGCGAGATGCTTATTAGACTGCACAGTTACTGCATCATAACGCACAGCGCAGCATCCTCAATCCAGCCACCAAGCAACCTCCGTCAGAACTCAGAATTCAGAACTCAGAACTCAGAACTCCATCGTCATTCCGCATTCCGCATTCCGCATTCCGTAATCAGGCCGGGCCGGGGGTCGCCGCCGGCACATTGCCGCGCACAGCGGCGGGCGAGCGGGTCGTGTGCCTGTCCTGCGGCACCGGGCGCATCAGGATGGGGTACTTGGGCTGCAAAGTCGTGTGCAGCGTCATCTCCACCGTTTGCCCCGCCAACAGGTCCAGGCGGAACCGTTGCAGGATCATCGCCAGCACAGTGCGGATTTCGAGCATGGCGAACGGCGCGCCGATGCAGGAGCGCGGGCCGGCGGCGAAGGGGATATAGGCGTAGGGCGCGATTTTCGCAGCGGCGGCCGGGTCGAAGCGTTCGGGGCGGAAAGCCAGCGGTTCCGGGAACGCATCGGGCATCCGGTGGCTGACAAAGGGCGAGTAGAACACGACCGTACCGGCGGGCAGGCGATAGTCTTGCCACTCAAACGCCTCACGCGCCGTCCGCATCGCCGTGGGCGCGGGCGGGTAGAGCCGCAGCACCTCTTTCGTCACCTGCTCCAAGTAGGGCAAGCGGTCGAGGTCGGCCATGGTCGGAGCCGCGCCGTGCAGTTCATGGTCGAGTTCGGCCAGCAGTTTGCGTGTCACGGCGGGGTACTGGGCCAGCATATAGAGCGCCCAGGCCAGCGCATTGGCGCTCGTCTCATGACCGGCCACAAACAGCGTCAGCAAGTGGTCGCGCACCTGCCGCGGGCTGAGGCGGTCGCCGGCTTCGTCGCGCGCCGCCACCAGCATCGAAACCACGTCACCAGTGTCCTCGCCCTCCTGCTCGTGGCGGGCAATGATCGCCCCCAGCACGGCATCAATGCGGGTCAGCCCGCGTCGCACGCTGCCGCCGTAGCCGAGGCCACCCGGCACATCGAACGGCAACTGGGCCAGCCCCAACTGTAGCACACTGCCCAGGCTGGCTACCAGCGCAGCAACGGCACTGCTCAATGCGTTGCTGTCGCCGCTCAGGTCCATCTGGAACAGCGTGCGCCCGGCGATCTCCAGCGCCAAGAGGTGCATGGCGCGCACCACATCTAGCGGGCGACCCAGCGGCCACCGATCCAGCATCGCGGCGGTCAGCTCCACCATCGTGGTCTGGTAGCCGTCGAGCCGTTTGCGGTGGAAAGCGGGCAGGATCAGACGGCGCTGTTGCTTATGAGCCGGTTCGTCAATAAACAAGACTCCCTGGCCCACCAGCCAGCGAGCGTGCAGGCGGTCGATCAGCGGCGCGACCAGAAAATTGTCTACCGCATCCACCAGGATAAAGCGGTTGGCCGCCGCGCCGTACATCCCCACGCCACGCACGCCGGGGAAAAACGAGCTGACAATCTCGCCATAGCGCCGGTAGTTTCGCATCGGGAAACCGAGCGGATCGCGCATGGATTGGAACATGGTGCCGAAAAACGGCAGGCCGGGCGGACCGGGCGGGCGGATGATGGTCGTCATCGGGCTAACGGTAGGGGTTCGGCGGGCCGGGCGGCAGCGCGCCATTATAGACGACCGGCTGCGCCGCCTGCATATTCGCCGGCAGGGCGTTCAATTGTAGGTTGGCACGCAGCCCGTTAAACATGATGTACAGCGCATAGGCATGGACCGCTGCGCCGATCCAGCTCCGCAGCACCAGCAGCAACACAGCATCCAGCGCGTACAGCGCCATGCCGACGGCAAAAGCCCAGGTCTGCCGCTGATTCGCCAGATAGCCGAAAAGCACGAAAATACCGGCGACAATTACATCGCCCACCAGCGCAACGATTTGGATGGTGCCGCCGGCATTGCGGCCAATCGCATCAAACAGGAGCGTGATGCCAAGTCCGAAGGCCAGGCTCAACCCAATACCCAGCGTCTGCACCACGAGGTTGACCAGCGACAGGCCGGCGATCCAATAAAACCAGTTCGCCCCCATCTTGGCGCGGCGTGCCAGCGGAGCCGCCGCCGCCAGCGCCTGGGCTTGTGGGTTGACCGGGATGGGGGTCGGGGCGGCGACCGGGGGGTCATAGGGGCTGCCGTAGGTGCCGCCATAACCGGTATGGTACGGATCACTCGACGCAGGGCTAGTGGGGGCCGGCGGCGGATTATAGAGGTAGGCACTGGAGTTGCCGCTGGGGTCGGCGGGCGGCGGATTATTAGAGTTGGGATTCATCACCGGAGGTCTCCTTCGAGGTGGACGAGGGATCGCAGGAAAGCCACGTCTGCGCTGCATGGCACATACGCAGTCTAGCACGCGCTACGCCGGCGTGTCAAGCGTGCTTGACGGCGCGGGTGCGGCGCATCTTTTGCGTACCTTCAGCGCGCAGGCGGACCTAACCCCCCCACCCCCTTCCCTACAAAGGAAGGGGGAGCGAAACGGATTATCATCCGGTCCCTACCATGACGGCCGGCACTACTTAGACT
>JALYUO010000094.1 GCA_030853735.1 Chloroflexota bacterium | reverse complement strand
GGCGAAAGCCGACCAAATGGATCATCAGAATGTGCGCTGGGCGGCGGGCCTGTGGATGGAAGCGCGCACCGGCGCGGTGCAAGTGGTCTGGAACTGGACCCATTGGGGCCACCCGACCAGCGACATCTACCGCATCACCGACATTCCCGATGCGGGCTTCAAGATCGAGCGCCGCTTCCCCTATCTCAGCCGGCTCTCCGGCTTCACGACGCGCTATGTGGTGGCCGAGGCCCAACGCGAGGAGGGCCGCCCGCAGATTGTCGCCGCACCGCCGTGGGTGGCGGCGCGGGGCGTGGCCGTATTCCCCGATGGGCGGGTCGTGGTGGGCGACTTCGGCGGTGGGCGGCTGCTGGTCTACCGCCCCGACGGACAGCCGGACCCAAGCTGGCCCAGCGCGCCCTCCGCCGGCCAACCGAGCGACGTGGCCGTAAGCCGTGATGGTCGCTTGGCGGTGCTGGACGGCGGCAGCGGCGACCTCAGCGTGCTGGACGGCACGGGCCAGGTGCTGATGCGCCTGACGCGCGCCCAAACCGGCATCGGCAGCGCCACGGGTCTCGCCTGGGCACCCGACGGCAGCCTCTATGTGGCCGACACCAGCAATGGGCGGGTTGCCCACATCCGCCTGGATGGTACAGCGCCGGTCGCCTTGACCGTGGGTGCGGGCGGGGTGCCGCTGCCCAATCAGCCGCTGGATGTGGCCGTGACCCCTGACGGCACGGTGTACGCGGTGGATCTGGCGGGCCGCTTGGTGCGCTTCGATGCGGCGGGCACGACGGTGCAGGAGTGGAAACTGACCGCTGGGGGAGCCGCCGGCGGGGGCAGCCGGCTCGCCGTCTGGGGGCCGACCCTGCTGGCGATCAGCGACCCCGACGGCAACGCATTGTTGCTATTTGACACCGCCACCGGCCTAGCGCGCTCCTTCCCGGTCCCTGCCGACACGCCGCTGCACCTGCTGACCCCGGTCGGGGTAGCCGCCGGCCCCAGCGGGCAGCTCTACCTGTTAGACAGCGGCCACAATCGCGTAGTCCTCCTCGACCTGCCGCGCTGAGGGTGGCTAGGACAATCCGCATCGCATAGCCGGCGGATGGTCACTTCGGCAGGCTCATCCCCTGCGCGCCAGCTTAACGCGGCTCGTGCTTGCCGGTAGCTATCCGTAGTCGGCGGTTCGACCGGAGTGATACTGCTGATGTCGTGTATTTCCAGCGGGCGGCCCGTGCAGGCATCACGCGCAATCAAGCCGGTAACTGCAACATGGTTCCCCCAAACCCGGCGCTCCAGTTCGTGCTGATCGGAATCCAGATAGCAAATGACCCGCTGCTGAAAGACGGCACCGTAAAGAGCAAGCCGCAGCGACGGCTTATCTGTAAGCGCGCGCACCACGCTCGTGATTACGCCCAGCGCTTGCGGATAGTCTACTGTGTTCTGCGGAACAAGGTCCGAGTCGAAGGGGAGCCGGGGTTGCGCCATTGCTGGATTCAAAGTTTATAGCTATGAGTGGGGGAGCGGGTGAGGAGGTTCGAACTCCTGACATTCTGCTTGGGAAGCAGACACTCTGCCAACTGAGTTACACCCGCATTGCCGGATAGCGATAGGGGGGCCGCGAGGCCGCTCCATCGGTATCTTGCAGGGCTATTCTACCAGAAAAGTGCGCCGCCGTCAAGCAGTTGACAAGCCTACGCCGGCCTGCTACGATAGGGCCAATCCGCCCGCCCCGCCGCTTGGTGCTGCCGCGCCAGGGCGTTGACCTAACCCGCGCCCCCGCCGCTGGGCAGGACGGGGCCGCAGTGAGGAGCCGTCCCCTATGGCCGCCATGGATACCGCCCACGCGCTGGTGGTGGGCATCGCTAACTATGAGAATATCCCCGTGTTGCCGCCGACCGTGCTGGCGGATGCCGCGGATGTCGCCGCGCTGCTGGCCGATCCGCAGGTGGGCGGCTACCCGGCGGCCAATGTGCGCCTGCTGCGCGACGGCGAGGCGACCAAAACCGGGCTGCTGGCGGCGCTGGCTGACTTGGCCCAAGCGAGTACGCCCGATGCGACGGTGCTGTTCTATCTGTCGAGCCACGGCGGGCGCATCGAAGACGGCCCCTACGCCGGCGAGTACCTGTTGCCGGTGGATACCGACTACTCCACCGATCAGGCTATTGCCCAGACCGCCATTGCCGGGGCTGATTTCACCAAAGCCCTGGCCGCGATTCCGGCGCGCAAGCTGCTGGTGCTGATGGATTGTTGCCACGCCGGGGGCATCGGCCAACCCAAAGGCGTGACCGCGCCGACGCTCAAAGCCGGGCTGCCCGACAGCTATTATGACGCGCTCAAAAGCGGCAAAGGGCGGGTGATCCTGGCGGCGGCGCGCGCCGACGAGTTCTCCTGGGTGCTGCCCAATGCGGCCAACAGCCTGTTCACCGCCCAACTGTTGGCCGGCTTGCGCGGCGGCATCGCCAGCGAAGACGGCCTGGTGCGAATCTTCGACGTGTTTGAGTATGTGCAGCCGCGCGTCACCGCCGACCACAGCGATCAGCACCCGATCTTCAAGGCCGAACTGGAAGATGACTTCCCGGTGGCGCTGTATTTGGGCGGCAAGAAGGGCGCGGTGCCGAAGGACACGCAGGGCTACCGCTACGATGCCTATGTCAGCTATGTGGACCAGGAACCGGACAGCACCTGGGTCTGGGACACGCTGGTGCCGCAGCTGGCCGCCGCCGGCTTGCGCGTCGCCGTGTCGGGCGATGTGGAGCAGCCTGGCGTGGCGCGCATCGTGGGCATGGAGCGGGCGATTACCCAGGCCAAGCGCGTCATCGTCGTGCTGTCGCCGGGCTATATGGCAAATCATATCGCTGACTTCGAGAACGTGATGGCCCAGACGATGGGCGTACAAGAGGGCCAGTACCGCCTGCTACCGGTCAAAATCGCCGCCTTTAGCGATGCGCTGCCGGTGCGCCTGAGTATGTTGACCACCCTCGATGTCACTAATCCGGCACGGGCGGCGCGCGCTTATGACCGCTTGGTCGCAGCGTTGCAGGGGCCGGTGCCGGACTAGAGCGGTGGGCGGACCTAACCCCCCGACCCCCTTCCCTACGAAGGAAGGGGGAGTGAGACGGATTAGGCAGGGCGGACCTAACCTCGCTCCCCCTTCCCTACGAAGGAAGGGGGAGCGAGACGGATTAGGTAGGGCGGACCTAACCTCCCGACCCCTTCCCTACGAAGGAAGGGGGAGTTAGATGGGTAAGATTCCTTCTATGACGGCAGACAGTCGTCTCTGCGTAAACTCCCCCTTCCTTCGTAGGGAAGGGG
>JALYUO010000114.1 GCA_030853735.1 Chloroflexota bacterium | reverse complement strand
TCCGACCCCTGTCCCTCGGTTCCAGCCCGCGTAGGCGGGCTTCGTAGCGGACCGTAGATCTGCCCTTGCCGGAGGATTGGGTTGCGCGGGCTCCGACCCCTGTCCCTCGGTTCCAGCCCGCGTAGGCGGGCTTCGTAGCGGTAGCGGCGAGTTCCAGTCGCCCAGCCCCGGTCACCCACGCTCATTTAGATGCAATCACCCTGTCTCCGTGTTGCCGTCATGATAGCCCAGAACAACAGAAACGCCCTCGGCAAAGGTGCCGAGGGCGATCTGAGACGGAGCGAGAGTTAAGCGGCTCCACCACCGGCGGCGGCCACGGTGGGCGGCACATCCATGGGGATGCCCGGCCCCATCGTGCTGGTCAGCGTGATGGTGCGGATATAGGTGCCTTTTGCGCCGGTCGGCTTGGCCCGCACAATCGCGTCTACCAGCGCCAGCATATTCTCACGGATTTGCTCTTCGCTGAAGCTGCCCTTGCCGATGCCGACATGGACCAAGCCCGTCTTGTCGTTACGGAACTCGACCTTGCCGCGCCGCACGTCGGCGATCACGCGGGGCAGGTCTTGCGGATTGGCGATGGTGCCGCTCTTCGGGTTGGGCATCAGGCCACGGCGGCCCAGCACCTTGCCCAGCTTACCCACTTTGCCCATCAGGTCGGGTGTAGAGATGGCAATGTCAAAGTCCACCCAGCCGCCTTCGATCTGGCGGATCAGGTCGTCGGCTCCCACGAAGTCGGCTCCCGCCTCACGGGCGGCGCGGTCGGCATCGCCGGTGGCGAAGACGAGGATGCGGATCTTTTTGCCTGTGCCGTGCGGCAAGATGGCCGTGCCGCGCACCACCTGGTCGGCGTGGCGCGGGTCAATGCCCAGGCGCATATGCACTTCGATGGTCGGGTCGAACTTGACAAAGCTCGTCTCTTTGACCAGGGCCGGCGCGTCTTCCGGCGTATACAGCCGGGTGTCGTCAATCAGCGCGGCGACGCGCGTGTAGTTTTTACCGTGTTTGACTGTCATGTTAGGCCACCACCTCAATGCCCATGCTGCGGGCCGTACCCTCGATCATTTTGATCGCGGCCGCCACATCGTAGGCGTTCAGGTCTTTCAGCTTGGTGTCGGCGATCTCGCGCACTTGCGCCGCCGTGACCTTGCCGACCTTCTCCTTGTGCGGCACGCCTGACCCCTTGGGGATGCCGGCGGCCTTGCGGAGCATATCGGCAGCGGGCGGGGTCTTGAGGACGAAGACGAAGCTGCGATCCTCGAAGATGGTGATCTCGACCGGAATGATCTGGCCGGCCATAGGGGCCGTCTTCTCATTGTAGTCTTTGATGAAGCCCATCATATTGATCTGGTGGGCACCGAGCGCCGGGCCCACCGGAGGCGCGGGGGTGGCCTTGCCGGCGGGCAGTTGCAATTTAACGATTGCGCGTACTTTCTTTGCCACAGTGGCTCCTTTAGCGTGCGAATCGGCTCCGGCTGGTTACGGACCGATCCTGGTGCAAACGGGCGGCTACGGGGGTAGCCACCCTCCCAAACGGACGGGCGGGGCCGGCCGGCCTCGCCCGTACTCCAATCAGGCGGTGGGAGCCTTAAACGGCGCGGTCCACCTGGAGGAAGTCAAGTTCAACGGGGGTCTCGCGGCCAAAGATGGAGACGAGTACCCGCACTTTGTTTTTCTCGTAGTTGACGTTTTCGACGCGACCCTCAAAGTCGGCAAAGGGGCCGTCCACGATCTTGACCGCTTGGCCGGGGCTGAAGGTGACTTTGACCTTCGGCGCTTCGGCTTCCATTTGGCGCAGGATGGTCGCGGCTTCCTCTTTGCCGAGCGGGGTGGGGTTGTTGCCCATGCCGACAAAGCCGGTCACGCCGGGCGTGTTCCGCACCAGATACCAGGCATCGTCGGACAGCCCCATTTGGACCAAGACATAGCCGGGATAAATCTTGCGCTGCACGGTATGGCGCTGGCCGTTACGGATCTCGATCTCTTCTTCGGTCGGCACGACCACTTTGAAGATTTTATCGCTCAGATCGTTTTGGATGATGCGATATTCGAGGTTTTTCTTGACCTTGTTTTCATAGCCCGAATAGGTGTGGATGACGTACCACTCGCGGTCGTCTTCCTGGCCCTCGGCGGCGGGCGCGTCAAGCTGGCCTATCGCGTCGCTCATTATAGCCCTCCGGCTCCGGTCAGCGCCTTAATAATAGCGACCAGGATCAGGTCGAAGACCCCGAGGACACCGCCGATAAAGACCGAAATGCCAATGACGACAATGGTCAGGTTGCGGGTCTCCATGCGCGAAGGCCATGTGATCTTGCGGATTTCCGAGCGCACGCCCAACAGCAGATCACGCACGCGCCCAAAGGGGCCGGCGCTGCGGGGCGTGGGACTCGCATCGCTGCCGTCCGCCGCAGGGCGGGGCGTGGGGCGGGGGGCGGCTTGTTCGCGCTCTCTGATCGTCACCAGACTTCTCCTCTTAGCTGCATGAAACATACGACTTGGCACGTGCGGCAGGAATCGAACCCGCAACCTATGGATTTGGAGGCCATTGCTCTGCCAATTGAGCTACGCACGTAGGCAACCCCCACCAGGGTACTTTCTATTATACGCCAGCCATCCGCGCCCTGTCAAGAGGGATCACGCGGCTTTTGCCCCTTACGGCACCGGCACAAAGCCCGCCTGCGCGAAATGGTGATCGAAGGTCAGGGCCGAGCGAATGTGCATCTGTTGCATCAGAACGAACGAGATACAATCGGTGAAGGAATACCGCTTATCCTCATGCTGCATAAAGTAAGTCCAGCCGGCAATGAAAAGCGATCTTTCCACATAGATCAATCTTATAGATGATCCGCGCAGCAGTTTACCACCTGCTTCGACCGCGAGAGTATGATAGTTACGACTGTTGCAAAAGGTCAGCACTTCATCGAAAACGGAACTGGTCGTTACTAGAGGGAGCCTTCTTCCTTGTAAAGTGTGCCAATGTCGCACGGCAACTTGGTGGTTTTGATCATCAGCTAGTTCGAGAGCCAAAAGATAGCTCGTATCTACAAATATAGGTGTCATGGATAGATATAGCGGTCATGATTAACTGAGGCATCTGTAATCCCCATTTCGACGGGGTTATTGCCCCAATCATTGATTGGATCGTAGTCACCGGGAATGAGCGGCTCAACATCTAGATCCATCGCTTCCGCTATAGACAACAAGATGTAGCGGTCGTGATTAACCGAAGCATCAGTAATACCTAGTTTGCTGGGGTTTTTACCCAACTCATAGATAGGATCATCCTCGTCCGCAATAATCGGCGGAAAATCCACACTCATGTCTTCCTCTATGGGCGGGAAGAGAGTATGATAGATATAACGATCATGATTTACCGAAGCATCTGGGATACCCATACTGACAGGGTTGCTACCCCAATCGTTGATCGGGTCATAGTTGTCGGGGCCAACCGGCGCAAAGTCCAGCGTCACCCCGTCCATCGCCGGCATGATGCAGACACAGCCATTCTCGCCCAGGATTTCTACTTCATCTAAATCCCCTAGCAGCTCTTTAGGAATCAGCAATCCTGCTGCGGTAACTTTAGCACGCATGGCCGTGTTCCTTTGGCTAGGCAAGCGGGACAGCGGGGGCGGTGAAGCCCCCGGCTGCTACTTGGTTTCGCGGTGAATGCGATGCACACGACAGCGCGGGCAGAACTTTTGCAGTTCCATGCGCGCCGGGTCGTTACGCTTGTTTTTGCTGCTGGTGTAGTTGCGCTCTTTGCACTCCACACAGGCCAGCGTCATGATGATGCGGTCGGCTTTCTTTGCCATTGCTTTATATC
>JALYUO010000038.1 GCA_030853735.1 Chloroflexota bacterium | reverse complement strand
CTCACGGCCCACGGCTCACGGCTCACGGCTCACGGCCCACGGCCCACGGCCCACGGCTCACAGCCCACGGAGACTTGGATGCAGCTAATCAACACGCGCACCACGGTGGGACGGGCCGAAGCGGACGCGGGGGCCAGCGGGGCCACGGTGCGCGAACTGACCCCGGCGGGCGTAGAGGCGGGGCTGGCGCTGGATCTGTGGGAGATCGCGCCGGGCGGCAGCGGGCCGCTGCACCGCCACCCGGAGGAACATCAGTGCTATGTGCTGGCCGGCGCGGGCGAATATCGCGGGCCGGAGGGCTCGCCGGTGTCGCCGTTGCGCGAAGGGGCGGCGTTCTATGTGCCGTCCAACGAGCGCCATCAGGTGGTGAACACCGGCACTGCGCCATTGCGCGTGCTAGTCGCCACGCCGTTGATAGCCGAGCGGCCGGTGGCCGCGCCCGCGCCGGCCAAAGCGGCCGCGCTCACGGGCTTGCAGATTGTGTTTGACGGCGGCAGCAAGGGCAATCCCGGCAAAGGCTACGGCTCGTTCGTGATCCTAGCCGCCGGGCGCAAGCCGAATCTGGTGCAAAAAGAGTATGCCGGCATCATGACAAACAACGAGGCCGAGTATCAGACGTTACTCGAAGCATTGCAGTACATTCTGGCGACGTTGGAAGCAGGGGGCCGCGATCCGAAGACGTATGAACTGGACATTCGCGGCGACAGCGAGTTGCTGATCAAGCAGATGAAAGGCGAGTACCAGACCAAAAACGCCAGCCTGCGCGCTCGCGGCGAAGCGGCGCACAAGCTGTTACGCCGCTTCGGTAAGTGGCATCTGACCTGGCACCCGCGTGAAGAGAGCGTGGCCCTGCTCGGCCACTAGGAGACTCTGATGGAAATGGATGATCAGCCGGGCTTTACGGTAGACGATGGCGACGAAGATGCCGCGCCGGAACTGCCGCCGGAGCCGTGTCCACGTTGCGGGCGCAATCATGTCGCGCTGTTTTACGGCGAACGCTACCGCACTTTCGAGATGCACGGCCCCACGGCGGGCATTCGGCGCAACTTCTTGAACCACTCGCTGGCCCGCCTGAGTATGCGGAACTGCATGGATTGTGGCTACATCGAACTCTACCGCGAAGACCTGCTCAAGCAAGACGACTGACTGACGAGTGTTTAGTGTTTAGTGTTTAGTGTTTAGTTAAACTGAGCGACCGAATACCGAGTACCAAAACCGGCGAGCACTAAACACTAAACACTAAACACTAAACACTCGTCCCCCATGGAGGCAACCATGTTTAAGCCGGTAGAACCCAAATGGGACGCGCCCGCGTTGGAGCGGCGGGTATTGGAGTGGTGGCGCGAACACCACACCTTTGACAAATTGGTGGCGCAAAACGCTGAGGGGCCGCGCTGGTCGTTTTTCGACGGCCCGGTGACGGCCAATAACCCGATGGGCGTGCATCACGCCTGGGGTCGCACCTATAAAGACCTGTATCAGCGTTACTACGCCATGCAGGGCTATCAACAACGCTATCAGAACGGCTTCGACTGCCAGGGCTTGTGGGTGGAGGTCGAGGTCGAGAAGGCGCTGGGCTTCAACTCCAAGCGCGACATCGAAGCGTTTGGCCTGGACAACTTTGCCCGCGCCTGCAAAGAGCGCGTGCTGAAGTACGCCGGGCTGATCAGCGAACAATCGGAGCGGTTGGGCCAGTGGATGCACTGGGATAACTCGTACTACACCTACACCGACACCAATATCCTGTACATCTGGCACTTTCTCAAAAAGTGCCGCGAAAACGGCTGGCTCTATCAGGGCACCCGTTCCATGCCCTGGTGCGTGCGCTGCGGCACGTCGCTGTCGCAGCACGAGATGCTCGATGCCTATGCCGAGCGCACCCACCGCGCCGTGACCGTGCGCCAACCGCTAACCAGCCCCGGCCACGAAGGCGAATGGCTGTTGCTGTGGACCACTACGCCCTGGACGCTGGCGGCCAACGTGGCGGCGGCGGTCCATCCCGACCTGGACTACGCGAAGGTGCGCCAGGACGACCATGTGTATTACCTCTCGAAAGGCACGCTGGGTCGCCTGACCGGGCCGTATGAACTGCTGGATGTGGTCAAAGGCCGTGAGCTAGTCGGACTGACCTATGCCGGGCCGTTCGATGAACTGCCCGCGCAGGCCGAGGTGCAGCATCGCGTGATCGCCTGGGACGCGGTGGGCGAAGAGGAGGGTGTGGGCATCGTCCACATCGCGCCGGGCTGCGGGGCGGAAGACTTCGAGTTGAGCAAACCCAACGATCTGCCGGTGCTGGTGCCGATCAACGAGACCGGCGACTATGTGGCGGGCTACGGCGCGCTGGTGGGGCATAACGCGCTGGAAGTGGCCGACACGGTGTTCGCCAGCCTGCGTAATAAAGGCTATCTCTATCGCACCGAGGACTATACGCACCGCTACCCGACCTGCTGGCGCTGCCACACCGATCTGGTGTTCCGCGTCGTGGCGGAGTGGTTCATCTCCGCCGACGAAATCCGACCGCGCATGAAAGCGGCGGCGGAGACCGTGAAGTGGACCCCCGACGAGGCCGGCAAGCGAATGCAAGACTGGCTGAACAATATGCGCGATTGGTGTATCTCGCGCAAACGGTTCTGGGGCTTGCCGCTGCCGTTCTACCTGTGCCCGGAATGCGGCGAGTTCAATCAGGCTGGGTCATTGGCCGAACTGCGGGCGATGGCGGTAGATCCGGCCAAAGTGGACGCGCTGCCCGAACTGCACCGCCCCTGGATCGACGAGGTGCAGGTGCGTTGCCAAAAGTGCAACGCCACCGTGGACCGTGTGAGCGAGGTGGGCGACTGCTGGCTGGATGCGGGCATCATCGGCTTCAGCACGCTGGGTTATCTGGGCGACGGTCCCGGCAAGGAATACTGGGAACAGTGGTTCCCCGCCGATTGGGTCAGCGAGATGCGTGAGCAGATCCGGCTGTGGTTCTATGCCATGCTGTTTATGTCGGTGACACTCGAAGACCGTGCGCCCTATAAGCAAGTGCTGGTCTACGAAAAGGTGCATGACGAACACGACAAACCGATGCACAAAAGCCACGGCAACTCGATTGAGTTTAACGCCGCCGCCGAGCGCATGGGCGCTGACGTGATGCGCTGGATCTATGCCGCGCAGAACGTCAAGGTCAACCTGCGCTTCGGCTTCGGCACTGGCGAGGAGACCGTGCGCCGCCTGCTGACGCTCTGGAATACCTATAGCTTTTTCGTGACTTATGCCAACCTGGACGGCTTCGACCCGACCCAAACGCCGCCGGTGCCGCCGGCCCAGCGCAGCGAACTGGACCGCTGGGTGCTATCGCGGCTGCACAGTCTGGTGCGCGACACGAACCGCAATTTGGTCGCGTTCGACAGCGCCGCCGTGACGCGCGACGTGGAGGCGTTTGTGGGCGACCTGTCAAACTGGTATGTGCGCCGCAGTCGCCGCCGCTTCTGGAAAAGCGAGGACGACGGCGACAAGCGCAGCGCGTACTGGACGCTCTACGAAGTGCTGACCACGCTGACCCGCCTAATCGCGCCGGTGATGCCGTTCCTGGCCGAGGATCTGTATCAAAACTTAGTGGCTAGTGTGGACAAGAGCGCGCCGGAAAGTGTCCACCTGACGCAGTACCCGGTGGCCGACGAAAGCCTGATTGACGAGGCGCTGATGAACGATGTGGCGTTGGTGGAGGATGTGGTGGAGATGGGCCGGGCGGCGCGGGCGCGCAGTCGCATCAAGGTGCGCCAGCCGCTGCACGAAATCGCGGTCCATGTTCGCAACGAGGCCGAGGCCGCCGCGCTGCGGACCCACGCCGATCAGGTGCTGGACGAACTGAATATCAAAACGCTGGCCGTGGTGGCGGACCCCAGCGATCTGGTCAGCTATGTCATCAAGCCCAACCTGCCGCTGCTGGGGCCGAAGCTGGGCAAGCGGCTCGGCCCGGCCCGAGCCGCGCTGACGGCGCTCGATCCGGCCACGGTGGCGGCGGCGGTGCAGGCGGGCACGGTGATCCGGCTGGACCTGCCCGGCGAGGAGGAACCGTTGCTGCTGGCTCCCGACGAAGTGCTGGTGGAGACCCGTCAGCGCGAGGGCTTTGTAGTGGAGCAGGATCGCGGCCTCGTCGTCGCGCTGGACACCGCGCTGACCGAGGAGTTACGCGAGGAGGGCGTGGCGCGTGATCTGGTGCGGCTGGTCAACGAACTCCGCAAAGCAGCGGGCTTCCGCATCAGCGACCGCATCACGACCACCTTCCAGATGGCCCCTGGTGTGGACGGCAATACGGCCCGCGTGCAGGCGGCGCTGGCCCGCTTCGGCGGCTACATCCAGCAAGAAACTCTGAGCCTGGGCTTGGCCGAGGCCACCCCGCCCGCCGGCGCATTCACCGGCGAAGAGACGCTGGACGGCGTGCCGCTGGTCTTGTCGGTCTGCCGCACGGCGTAAGGCACACGCCGCGCAATAGCTTGTGCTGCTACAATCCCTCCTGCCCTTAACGGGGAGATTGTAGCAGTACCGGCTTTCGTGGGGCACGTTGTTTGACAGGATAGCAGCTGGATGGTACATTGGCACTATGCAGAATGCCACGATAGTGCGGCGGATCAGTTAGCATGGTGCCCTTACCAGCGCAAGCGTCGCTTGAACAGCGTATCCACCTCCTCGCGGACAGTATGCCGCTACGCTCAAAAGACAGATTGATGCGCGTCTGGTCGAGATGGCAGCCGATGATACAGCACACTATATCCTTTACCGAGTGCTAGGCGTTGCTGCGGAAGAAGGCCGTTTGATCGATGTTTATCAAAATAAGAGCCGCTTCTTGTACAAGTACGCAGGATCGTTTCTGGAGGCGGCGGCGAAACTCTGTTTTCTGGCGGTCTATCCCGAAGCAAAGCGCGTTCGGGTTGCCAATCCGTCAGGACAACGCCCTAAAACGTTCGAGATTGACCTTCTGGTAGACGAGCATGATGCTTTAGAGATTAAATGGCGCGATGCGACGACCGACGGCGATCATATCACCAAGGAACACGCACGGATTAAAGCAATTGCTGCGGCCGGCTATCAGCCCATTCGCCTCATGTTCTATTATCCCAACCGCTCACAGGCTATCAGAATCCAACAAGCTTTGGCAACGCTGTACGCAGGCGTAGGCGGTGAGTATTATTACGGTGACGCTGCTTGGGCCTATGTGCTCCGGCGCACCGCCGTAGACTTGAAAGCTATTCTCCAGCAGGTGGCCGATAGCAGACTGCATGAGGGTTGAAATGGATCACACTGTCCTCTTGGGCGATTGCTTTGATCGCCTAGACGAATTAGTGACGCAAGGTTGCCAATTCGACATGATCTATCTTGATCCGCCTTTCGGCAGCCAAAAAAAGCACAGCTTGCAGACCCGCGATGGACACAAGAAGTTCGAGTATCAGGATATATGGCGTAGCCAGACTGAGTATGGTCAGTTCATTCATGCGCGGGTGCAGAAGCTCTATGCGCTCTTAAAGGACACTGGTTCTCTGTTCTTTCATTGTGACACCAATGCCTCGCATCTTGTGCGCTATATCTTAGACGATATTTTCGGTCCCAGTGCTTTTGTCTCGGAGATCGTTTGGAGTTACCGCCGCTGGTCTAATTCGCAGAAAGGTTTGCTGCCTTCCCATCAGCTCATCTATTTTTATGCGAAAACGGCGGCGTTCAAGTTTAACCCGATCCTGACCAATTACTCGGAAACCACCAATGCGGACCAGATACTCCAACGGCGCGTCAGAGATCAGCGCAGCAAAGTCGTGTATGCGCGTGATGCCAATGGGGCGGTGGTGCTCAACGGCCCCAAACGCGGGGTGCCGTTAGGTGATGTGTGGGAAATCCCGTACTTAAATCCAAAGGCCGTGGAGCGGGTGGGTTATCCCACGCAAAAGCCGATTTTGTTATTGGAGCGGATGCTGGCATTGGTGACGGATCCCGGTGACTGGATCTTAGATCCGTTCTGTGGCAGCGGGACAACTCTGGTGGCGGCCAAACTAAACGATAGAAACGCCGTTGGCATAGATGTACTCCCCGAAGCGGTCCAACTCTGCCAAGATCGTTTAGCGGATCCCAAAAAAACCGATTCACCCCTCATGCACAATGGCCGGTCGAGTTATCTACCGAAGGATGATGCGGTTCACCGCCACCTAGCGGGCTTCGACTATGTGCCGGTGGCGCGCAACCACGGCATAGATGGTATCTTGAAAGAGGCTATTGCCGACCGACCCGTGTTTCTGCGGGTGCAGCGCGACCATGAAACCGTTCATGCGGCGGCGCACAGCCTGCTGAAGGCTGCCGCCGGTAAGGGCAATCCACTGCTAATCCTTATCCAGACGGCGCATGATGTTCCCACGCTCTTTGGCCTTGATGCGCCGCCCGCCGGCGTTCATATCATCCTTGCACTCCAATTAGCAGTTATGGACCTACAGCAAACGCCGGCTCCTGCTAACCTTCCCGCTCGTCTACAGCGGGTACTGTTTGAGTCGGACGCGATCCTTACTGATCTATGACTTCTGAGAATGGTTATTCACCTGATGCCTGCTCTGCGATCCGCCGTTACCCGTCTCTGGCCGTGGCTGCTCTGGGGCACCCTAATCGGGTTGGTGCTGCTGGTGGTCGTAGCGGTTTTTATTCCACTCTTTGGCTTCCACAGTGGCTACTATCCCTCGCCCCCACCGGGATTCTCGGCTACGCAGCCGTATGAGTTCGCGGGTATGGCCCGCTATCGTGGCACACTTTGGGCAGACCCCTTTTGGGCGGATTTATTTTGGTCGGTGGGCTGTAACGGGTTGTGCTGGTGGCTGCCTGTTTTCTTAACCGCTTGCATAGTTACTCGACGGCAATGGGCATCTCTTTCACTGCTCGCCCGGCGTTTGCGGCTCGCTGTACTCCTGGCAGGTGGCGGGGCGACTGTTCTGTGGTTGCTAGCAGGTATGATCCTCTTGGGTGAAACGCTTGATTGAGGCCGGCACTACTAGACGTGTCAAAATAGCGGTCCATAAACACGGCACCGGATCGCCTAGGAGGCGGTTCCACCCGGCGCTGCCGGCCC
>JALYUO010000030.1 GCA_030853735.1 Chloroflexota bacterium | reverse complement strand
CGGCCTGACCGAGGCCAATCGTCGCCCCGGCCCCACCCAGCCGTTGCCTGGCCCTAACCTGCTGGCCGCGCCCGCGCCGCTGCTCGCGCACTGGCGCGATCTCGCCGCTGCCGGCCTCGTCGCGCCCTGGATTGGTCGCACGATCCAGGGGCGCGTGAAACGTAAAACGTAAAACGTAAAACGTAAAACGTGAATTATGATCGTATTGTGTGTCGCATATCGCATAAAATAGCCAACCTCTCGTATACAATTCGTTTCACGTTTCACGTTTCACGTTTCACGTTTTACGCTGTAAGGAGGAACCCGATGCTACTGACTACCCGCCGCTGGGCTGGGCTGGTGCTGACCGTGTTGCTGTTGCCCGCTTGTAGCGCCCTCGATTCGTCCGTGCCGGCGCTGACCGGCTTGGCTCCCGGCGATCCCAGTGCGCTGCAAGTGTTTGCCCCCTGGCCGAGCGGCCCTGAAGCGGCGGCGGTGGCGGCGTTGCATAGCGTCTACCGGGCGGAGCATCCCGGCGCGACGGTTGCCAACCCAGCGGCGGTCGCCACGCCCGTCGCTGACCCGCTAGACTTGCTGAAATACCAACTGCTCAACGGCGACCCGCTGGACGTGCTGGGCGGGGTAGCGGTGGGGACGCTGAACGATACGTATGCCAGTGCCGGCTTGGTCGCGCCGCTCGATGATCTCTACCGCAGCGAAGGCTGGGAGCGCGCGTTCCCGCCCGCACTCAGCGGCATGATGCAGGCGCGCGATCACCACTGGGCTGTGCCGGTAAGCGTGCGGCGCGGTAGCTTGCTTTGGTACAATAAAGCGGTGTTTGCTAAAAACGGCCTGCAACCCCCCACCACCTTCGCCGATTTCTTCAAGGTCGCTGAGGTTTTCAAGGCGCAAAAGCTACCCGCGCTGGCGCTCGGCAATCACGAACCGACCACCTCGGCCCAGCTGTTTGAGACGGTACTGCTCGGCACGCTCGGCGCGGATGCCTACAATGGCCTGTGGACCAATCACACGCACTGGGACGATCCGCGGGTGACGGCGGCGCTTGCCACCTGCCGCCGGCTGCTGGAGTACGAATACTTTGACCACGCGCATAGCACCTGGCAAGAGGCGGACGACCTGCTGATCCAGGGCAAGGCGGGGATGCTGTTGATGGATGACCGCGTGGTAGCCGACTTCCAGGCCAAAGGCTTCACCGACTATGGTTGGCTGCCCGCGCCCGGCACCGCCGGCCTGTTCGACACCATGCCCACGGTGTTCGCGCTGCCCAAAACGGCGGCTCACCCCGCCGCGGCGCGCGCTTGGTTGCATACCGCCGGGTCCGTCGCTGGGCAGGTCGCCTATGCCGCGCCATTGGGCGCGTTGCCGGCGCGCCGCGATGCTGCCCCCGTTGCCGGCAACGCCTACTTGCAAGCCGCCCACGCCGACTGGCAAACGGCGACTCTGGTGCCGAGCGCCACGAGCGGGGCGGCGGTGGGCAGCGCCTGGACCGCCGACTTTATCACCGCCGCCGATGCGTTCGTCAACAGCGGCAACACCACGGCCGCGACCGCCGCCTTCGTCCAAGCCTGCAGCAGTGCCGGCATCTGCCCGCCGCTCACCCCCACGCCGCAGCCGTAGCCGCAGCGAGGCCGCTAGATTTCAATTATTAGGAGAAGACCATGCAGCCTGAAGATATCGAGGCACATCAATCGCCGGGTGATAAGCCTGCAATAGTTGAGCAGCCCGATCCTAATGGGTCGGAGGGTGTGGGTTCCACCAGTGCGGATCAGATTTTTGAGTCAGAACGTGCTGGGTCGTTAGACACCGCCGTTAGTCTATCCCATGTGTTACGGCAGATGGGCGCGACTTACCGATCCGATCCAGTGGTGGCGGTACGCGGACAAGCCTTCATCAAACTGCTCCACGGCTACATCGGTAGCCAGCTCACGGTGCGCCTGACGAAGTTTGCACTTCGACGTGGCATTACTGTAGCGTATGAACCCACGATTTTAGGTTCGACTAAACCGAAAGATGTGGATGTGGCGGTGATCGACCCTGCTAATGGACCGCTGGTACTCATCGGGGTTCGCAGCCAGATGAGTTCGATTGGCAAGAATGTGCTTACCTACTATGAAGGCATCGTCGGGGAGTGCATCAGCCTCCAGGATCGCTTTCCCATGAGTACCCACGGCTACATTTACTTACATCCGTTGACATCGATCAAACAAGGAAAGGAGCGCGAAGCTATCGATCACCGGCGTTATGCACGGATGTATGCCGCCGTCACGGGTCGTTCAGGGGCAGCCTATAAGAGTCTGCGCGGAATCTTTGATGAGTTCGCTTACATGGTAGTGGACTTTGAGCAAAATCCCCCGACCTTGCGTGACGAGTTGATACGTGGTGCGGTGCCCAACCTGGATATGACGGTTGACACGTTTGTTGAGCGCATGATCACTACATTCAATGCGCGCACGCTGTTCTGGGATGTGTTCGAGTAGTCTCCCGATGTATTGTCGCCCGTGTGCGTGCCGCATCGCCCTGGTCACTGCTTGGCAGTACGGGCTGAGGTCCGCCAATGGGCGAGAACCGCGATACCGTGCCGAATGCGCTCTACTGCGTCCGCACTGAAGCCGAGTTGTCCCCTTAGCACGGGGCCATCACCCGCCTCGTATGCTGCTTGTATCTTAGCGTGGCGCAGCAGGTGATCTAGCCCATTTAAGTGTGCCCCTTGTGTAGTCACCTGTTGGGGGAGGCGAATGTTACCTGCCTCATTGGGCACCATAATCATTACGCCGCCGCCTAGCGCGTGGACTTCCAGCTCGCATTGTAAAAGGGTTAGGGATGTATACCAACCGGTGACTAGCTCTTCACCTGTCGCCGTTTTGCAGTAGCCGCACAATAAGCTGTTCGACGCGAAACAACCTGCATCGTTGATTAAGAGTAACGGGCGCTCACTGAAAACACTGAGTACCACATCAGGAACTCGAACACCGGGCACGATGAACCAGGGATCACGAATCCGACACTTATAGCGTGCGGCTACTCCGCGCTCTGCGCCTGTAGCGATATAGCCGCGCTCTCCCGTTGTCACTGCGTTAGGATCGGGCAGAAACAACTGGTCTATTTGTGGTGCGCCCAGCGCCGAGGTCCGTAGCCCTGCGCCTTTGAGCCTACGGGCTGCGGTCAACGTCGGATGGAGACTGTGCGCGGCAATTCGATACTGCTGGACATCGCTGATGGTGGGATGGAAAAATGTCTTGTCCCCTGCTACATAGCCAATGTTGAAGGTGACTAACTCTCTGGCGCGCACGGTTCTGTCGGCAACCATTGTGTTCAGGAGCCGGCGCAACTCGGTTCCCAAAAGGGCGCTGACAAAAACTCGCTTACCGGCTAGGAGATCATCAATTCGCAGAGTTTCCTCAACGACAGGTCGGCTATTTAGCAAATCTGCAACTCGCTCAAACGCTTGATAGCGCACCGTATCCGTATGCGATCCCCGGTTGTCGGCCAGTAGAATGACTACATCTTGTAATAACTCAGGGAAGAGTCGCTCATGCGTTCGCAGAACGTGGAGGGTGCCAAAGTTGGCGCGGAGGGCTTGCCAAAGCGGTTGGGCATAGCGCACATAGGTGAACTCATAGGGCAGCACAAACGCCAAACGGCCCCCAACAGCTAGAAAGCGCAGCGAATGCAGCACGAAGGGCATCCAGATGCTACTCGCCGGATCGAGCGGTTTCTCCATGACTGCCTTGGCCGCCTGTAGCGCCCGTTGCCGCTGATCCTCAGCCAAGTGACGCAGCCGCACATAGGGGGGATTGCCAATGACCGCCTGAACGGGAAAGGGATCCACCGCGAGGAAGTCCGCCCAGCGTAGCGTGATCTCGGCCATGCGTGCGTTCTGTAGTGCCTGTACTCGTGCTTGCTCATCAATCTCGACTCCGGTGAGACGGATCGCTGTGAAGCTGCGGCGGGCGCTAGTTGCGGCCACGGCCCGCAGGAAAGTGCCGTCACCCACACTGGGTTCGAGGATGTGTTCTCCCTCATAGCGCACAACCCAATCCGCCATATAGTCGGCAGCCGACTGCGGGGTATAGTAGGCACCCAACAGACGCTGCGTGGCGCGGTTGGGTGCAGGACGCGCTTCCTCAACCAGGGCAAGCCCAACCTCTAGGTCAACCACGGAGTTGGACACCACTGTAGTGTGTTGCATAGTGCCTCTGCCTTCTCCCTTGCCACGCCTTTGGGTCTGCTCATACCGCTTGATCGCCGGGTCGCTTCTATTATACATCGCCGGCCCAAGCGCCGCTAGAAGCCGCTTGACAAACGGGGCTTCCTCGCTTATGATGGGCTTTACCAGTAACGTGCCGGGGCAGTGCTGCTAGGCTGCGGTTGTGGCCCCGTTGCACAAGGCGCGTGAGCAGGTGTTGTGCTATTCTGCCGGCTGGTGTAACTACCCCTTTCGCTAGCGGTTCGCAGTTTCCAAAGGAGGAAGACAGAGATTATGGAACTGAAACATAGGGTAATGATGGCGGCGGCTCCGCTCACGGCGGTCGCTATGCTGGTGAGCGCGTGCGGCGGCACCGATGTTGCCACGGCGATCCCGGCGGCGGCCACGGCGGTTGCCACAATGGCCCCCGGTGTGGCC
>JALYUO010000109.1 GCA_030853735.1 Chloroflexota bacterium | reverse complement strand
CACCTGGGGGTGCGAACTCCTCAGTTGGCGGGGCTAACCACCGCTCCAGATCATTAGCTGAATTACTATATATGCGGGGACGGCCTGCACAGGGTGCGGTCGGACAGCACGCAAACAGGCCGGAGCTGCGGCTCCGACCTGTCTGGGATACACCGGCATGGGTTGCCGGACCATTGTCTATTGCTACGGAGTGGCGGTCACCGTCACCGTGACCGTAGCCGTGGGGGTCGCGGTCAACACCGGCACCGTGATCGTCGGCAGGATGCTGGTTGCGGTCGCGGTTGCGGTCGGCGTGCTGGTCACCGTCACGGTCGGCGGCACCGCCGTGCTCGTCACAGTGGGCGGCGTACCCGTTGCGGTCACGGTGGGCACCACGCTGGTCGTTGTCGCGCTCGGCGGCACCGCCGTGCTGGTCACGGTCACAGTCGCCGTCGGGTTCGCGCAGGCAGTCTGGCCGCTGGTCAGGGCCAGATAGACGATCTTGGACACTTGGCCGCGCGTCGCGTTGTTCGCGGGCTTGAAGGTGCCGTCGTTATAGCCGCTGATGATGCCGTGGCACACCGCCGTCTCAACCGCTTGGTAGAAGACGTTGCTCGGCGGCACATCGGTGAAAGTCGGCGTGGCCGGGTTGCGGAGCGTCCAGCCGGCTGCGCCGACCACGATCTTCGCCAACTGGCCGCGCGTCACTAGATCGCCGGGGCGGAAGTAGCGGCGATTGAACGCATCGCACAGTTCGGTGGGGCGGGTACCGCAATCATAGCCGCTGATGATGCCGGCATGATTGGCCGCTTCGATCTGCGCGAAGAAGACATAATTCGGCGGCACATCAGCGAAGGTATAGCCCCCCAGCGGCGGCACATAGGCCGGCACATTGAAGCCCAAGGCCACGATTTTCGCCACTTGGCCGCGCGTGGTATTGTTATAGGGCTTGAAGGTGCAATCGCTGTAGCCGCTGATCACATTACGGGCCACCAGGTAATTCACCGCGTCATAGAAGTAGTCGGTGGGGTTCACATCGCTAAACTGGCCCGGCGTGCAGGGGATCGGAGTCGCCGTCGTGGTTGGTGTCACCGTCGGCGGAGTCGTCGCCGCGACATCGGTATAGCTGTACCAGTTGGCGAAATAGCCGCCGTTATCGTAGTTGGAGTTGCCGACCACATGGGCCACTTCGCCATGGCCGGTGACGGTGCTCGCGTCTACATCAGGGAAGCGCACCGCCGCCGAGCCGAACTCCTGGAACAACTGCTGCGGGCGGCTAAAGGTGGTGCCTTGACCCGTGATATAATAGGACAAGGCGACCCCGCCCAGCCTAGTGTCGTCTTGATAGACGATATGCGCCGTGCCGCTGCTGTCCACCGAAATGTTGTAACCGTGGCCGGCGGTATTGCCCGACGTGGCGAACAAGCGCACGAGGTTGGGGTTCCAGCCGCCGGTGGGGGTCCATTCCCGATACCACACATCACTGCCGGAGCCGGTGTCGGGGTTCACCTGCATCCAGATGATGCGGATGCCGCCAAAAGCATCACTCGCAAAGCGCGGTGCATACCCCTGGTGATTGACCCGCGAGATGTCGGTGACCGGTCCCCAATTACCCGCCGCATCGCGCAACTGCACCAGCACATCGGTCGTGCTGCGGTCGGTCCAGCCGATCATCACCGCGCCGTCTTTGCTCGCGCCAATAGCGAAATCCGCCGCCGAGGGGCCGAACGGGCCTGGCACGTTTGTGCGCCCCGACCAATGCACGCCGTCATCGCTATATTGGAAGGATACGCCGACGGTGTTACGGGCGTACATCACATAGGCGCGCCCACTTGTCGTGGTCGCCATATCAGCCACTTTATACGGGTTCGGCGGAAACGTATCACTACCGGGCACAGTGGCGACATCCCAAGGAGTGTTGTTGGTGCCGGGGTCTTTTATCCCGCGCACCACATTGGAGCTGCCGTCGCCGTAGCTATGGAACCAGTTGGCCCACACGCGCCCCATGCCGTCATGGTGCGCGGTCACATTGCCGATGCCGGTCGTGCTACTGTCGAGCGCGTTGGTACTGAAGTTGTTCTGGTAGAAGCCGCGGTTGGTGTCGTAGGTAATATCCTGGCCCTTGGGGGAGAGGACGTTGACGCTCCCATCAGAGCCTGCGGCGATACGGCCCACCCCGCTATAGTCCTCCGAGGTTTTGAGGGGCGAGGCGAAGTTGAAAGCCGGCGCGTTGCCGGGGGGAATGATGTTGGCCGCCGGTTTGGCTTCTGCAACCCCGATAAAGGTGCAGAGCGCAACCAGACCGGCCGCAGCGAAAACTCGTTTCATTGCAGCGTGTCTCCCTCTCGTTTAGTGGCCGGCGCTAACGCGCACATTGTCGAAGCGGGTATGGCTGTCGGCCCAGGCATACAGCCCAACCTGACCGCCATGCAACACGCTGTTTTGCACATCGAAGAGCGGCGCACCGTTCACCCACACCTGCTGACGGCCGGCGACGCTGCTCACGCGCAAGGTCTGCCAGACATTGGGGGTGTAGCCGGGATAGACCGCGACCGGTGCCTGGGCCAGGACGGTGACAGTCTTGCCTTGCACCAGTTCCAGCACCGCTTTGGGGGCGGGGTTGGGCAGGTTATAGAACAATTGGACCCGATAGAAACTGTCGCCTTGCACGCTCCAGACCAAGCCGGTGCCTTCCCCGCTGCGCGGCAAGACGTTGGCTTCCAGTGTCACATCGCCCCAAGCTTGGTCGCCGGTGAGAAAATAGGCTTCCTCTAACGGCGTATCGAGATTAACATCACCGGCCATTTCCAGGGCGCTGTCTTTGACCAGCCAGACTCCCGGCTGTTCGCTGCTCGGCAAGACCGAGGCGCGCCAGCCGCTAGTGCTGCCCGCGTTGAAATCGGCGCTGAACAACACCGTACCCGGCGCACTGGGCAGGCCGGGGGCCGCCGGCAAGACCAATGGCCGCTTCGGCGCGCCGTCGGGTTGCCAATCGCTATTGACCGACACGACCGTGGCGGGGGGAACAACAATCGTTCCCGACACCGCCGGTGTGCCGGCCAGCGATGCGCCGACCGCCCCGGCGGCCGCGACGGTGAGGGCCGCGACCGCTGTGCCAATTTGCCAGTTCTTCATGAGGACTCGTCTCCTTTGCTATCGTTTCGTTCGCTAACCGCAGCGATCCTGATAGGTGTCCTACCGAACTCTCATCTCGCGCAGGCCGCAAGGGTGGCCCCACCGCCGGAGCGGTGTTGTGCTACAGGGGGAAAGTGAGAGATGAGGGGGCAGGACCGTAGCCAAACGCACAGTACCGGCGTTGCCCATGCTACTACCGGCAGCTTCTAGCACACATTGTTTTAGTATACCGAAAGCCGTCAGCCGCTGTCAAACGGATCACTCCCCTGCGGACGGGGCGCTGGGCCGCGACACTGGCGGACAGAAGCCCACCCCAAGGCGTGTTTTCCCCTTACCCTACTTAACGAACCACCCGCCGTGTGGTTGCAGATCGACCGGCAAAGGGGCATCAATAAAAAGTCAATAACGGTCCGCGCACGGCTCAGGGGCTATTCAGCGGCGTGGATAGAATGTCCTCTTGCTTGATCAAGGAGTGGAGCACGTAAGCAATACGCTCGGCAAGATGTTGCGCCATCGGTGCGATAGAATGTCCTCTTGCTTGATAAGGAGTGGCGCACCGCCAGGTGCGGAACGGGGCTGGGGGTGACGTGCGTCGTCCGCCTACGCGCCTGCACCATTCCGCACCTGGCGGTGCGCCACTCCTCATCAGGGAAGATCAAGCAAGGGTTTAGATCGCCGGTACGACAATGACTAGCCCCTAGCTTAGGGCGGGGCTGCCCAGGTCAGATCGCCCAGACCCACACGCAGCACGCGCGCATCGGAGCTGCCGGCCGCTGCGGGACTGGCCCCGGCGGCGGGGGCACGCAGCACCAC
>JALYUO010000028.1 GCA_030853735.1 Chloroflexota bacterium | reverse complement strand
CACGCGCCGCAAGCCGTGTGGAACGATATTGCCACCTTTCCGGCGGTCATCGTGTCGCCCACGCCAAACGCGAATCCGCTCCGCATCGCCCGTGCGGCCGGGGTCGGCTACTTCCCCAACGGCAAAGTCTATCTGCTGGGCGGTCGCCACGGCATAGACGGTGAAGACATTGCGCTACGCACTATCTACGAATACGCACCGGGAGCCAACACCTGGACCGCCAAGGCGGCGCTGCTCGATAGCCCGCAACAAGGCTCGATCTACACCGCCAACATGGCGGCGGTCGTGTTGACTAACAGCAACGGGGTGCGGATCTATGCGGTCGGCGGCAACAGCATTGACAGCATCCCGACCCCGGTGGTCCGCGTCTATAACCCCGTCGCTGACAGCCTGACCACCGACGATGCGTGGCCGGCCAGCCCCCAGCACGTACCGGGCGGCTGGGCGGTCTACAATAACAAGCTCTATATCTTCGGCGGGTTTTCGCGCACCGCGAATAACTTTGCCGGCGGCGTGTTTAGCGATACCTGGCGCTTCGACCCCCTGGCCGCCTCCGGCTCCCGCTGGACGCAACTGCCCACCGCGAACCTCAACCTGGGGCGCGGCTACATCGCCGGCGCAGCCCTCGACGGCTTTATCTATGCCGTCGGCGGCGACACCTGGAATCCGGCCAGCGCGCAGTTAGTCCCTTCGACCGCCGTGGAACGCATGGACCCCAATGCCGCGAACCCAGTCTGGACCACCGTAGCCGCCTTGCCCACCGCGCGCGGCGACATGGGAGCCTGGGCTTACGATACCGGCAGCTTCTCGACCATCGCCGGGCATCTGGTCGTCGCCGGCGGCCCCTTCCCCGTGCCGGACAACGTGAGCTACCAGTATAATCCCACCACCAACAACTGGGTGGCCTTCCCCAACCTCGTTCATGCCACGCGCAACTATGGGACCGCCCAGCTTAACGGCATTCTCTACGCCCTCGGCGGCTATGATTACACCAACAACACACCGAGTGGCGCGAACTTCAACCAGAGCTACGATAGTTCGACCCCGCCCGGCACCGCGACCCCCACCGTGACCGGCACCCTGCCGACCGCCACCGCCACCAGCACCAGCACGGCGACCGCCACCGCCACCACCACCGGCACTAGCACCGCCACCGCGACCGTCACGGCGACCGTCAACCCGTGTGCGAACTACGCCATTGCGACAGCAACGGCGACGATTGTGCCGGGCACAGTCAACACGGGTAACAGTTGTGACGACTGCACGACCACCATCATGCTGCCCTTCCCCATCAGCCTCTATGGGCAGACCTACACCACGGCCGCCGTCAGTTCCAACGGCCAACTCGACTTTGGCGTAGCCGATATCGGCTACACCAACACCTGCTTGCCCGATGCCGCCACCACCTACGCCATCTTCCCCTACTGGGACGATCAGCGCACCGACGTGGGCACCGGCGTGGGCATTTTCACCGCCACGGTGGGCAACATCTTCTACATTGAGTGGCGCACAACGCTGTTCAACGGCGGCACGCCGGAGAACTATGAAGTCGTGCTGACGCAAGGCAGTCAGAGCTTCCAGATCGTCTACGGGCCGAGCATCACCGATACGGCCGAGGAAACCGTGGGCGTGCAAGGCACCGGCAGCAGCAACTTCACCCAATACCGGTGCGACGCGGTCGGCACCGCCGTTACGCCCGGCCTGCGCCTCAACTTCACCCTGGCCTGCACCACGCCGACCGTGACGACAACGGGCACCCCAGCCACGGTCACGCGCACCAGCACCGCCGGCACCATGGCGACGGTGACGGCGACTCAGCAGGCCATTGTTACCGCGACCGGCACCGCTACGGCCGCCCCGCCGAGTGGAACGACCACGGCCACCACAACCAGCGTAGCGAACACACCCAGCGTGACGAGCGTGCCGAGCAGCACCAGCACCGCCACCCGCGTGCCCAGCAGCAGCACTGCCACCAGCGTGCCCAGCAGCAGCACTGCCACCAGCGTGCCCAGCACCAGCACCGCTACCAGCGTGCCCAGCACCAGCACCGCTACCAGCGTGCCGGTGAACACCAGCACCGCCACCCGCACCGCCGTAGCGACCGCTACACCCTGCACGATCCAGTTCAGCGACGTGACCGACCCGACGGCCTACTACTACACGGGCGTGTACTATCTGGCCTGCCACGGCGTGATCAGTGGCTACTCCGACGGCACCTATAAGCCGTTCAATAACACCACCCGCGGCCAGATGAGCAAGATCGTCACCCTGGCCTTCAATATCCCGCTCGTGACCCCGCCGGCGTTGGACAGCCGCACCTTCACCGATATCACGCCCGACAACGTGTTCTATCAACTGATCGAGACGGCGGCGGCGCGCCAAATCGTGAGCGGCTACAGTTGTGGTGGCGTGAACGCGCAAACGGGCGCAGCCGAACCGTGCGATAGCGCCCGGCGACCCTACTTCCGCCCCAACAACTTTGTGACGCGCGGCCAGTTGACCAAGATCGTGGTCTTGGGCGCGGCCTTCCCGCTGCTCAACCCGCCGACCCCAACCTTCACCGACGTGCCACGGACCGATGTGTTCTACCCGTTCATCCAGACGGCGGTTTGCCACGGCATCATCAGTGGCTACAGTGATGGGACGTTCCGCCCCAGCAACTACGCCTTCCGCGGCCAGATCGCTAAAATCGTCTACCTAGCTGTCACCAATCCAGCCGGCACCTGCGCGCCGTAAGCGCCGCGCACCAACGGCGACGGGAGCCAAGCGTATCTGGCTCCCGTCGCTATCGCCGAGGGGACGGGTCAAACCCGTCCCCTCGCTTTATATCCCTGCGTCGATCCATCCGTCGTTCTTCGCGCGTCTTCGCGGCCCTGCGCTGATCAATTCCCGTCCTTCGTGCATCCAATCGCTCAACCCGTGGTCTGCAAGCCGGCCGCGATGGCGTTGATGCTGTGGTGGATCGCGTCCAGCAGGGCGGCGCGTTCCACCGCCGAGGCGTTCGCCGGCAGGGCGCGGTAGCGGCGCAGCAGGGCGATTTGCGCGATATGCAACGCATCCACATAGGGATTTCGCAGCGCAATCGAGCGGGCCAGCATGGGCGAGCGTTCCAACAAGGCGGCCTGCCCGCTGATCGCCAACACCGCCTGCACACTGCACATATATTCGGCTTCGATGTCAGCAAACAAGGCCGCGCCGCCTGCGCCCGCTAAGGCGCTATAGCGATGCAGCGTCGGCATATCCGCCGTGCCCAGGCTGAGTTGCGCGGTATCCAGCGCACCGGCGAACGCCCGCCAGCCCGCATACAGCGCCTGCAACCGGGGCAGCCCGCCCGCCGCGATCTCGGCAGCCAGCGCGCTGCCCAGGCCGTACCAGCCGGGCAGGTTGGCACGCACTTGCGTCCAGCTAAACACCCACGGAATGGCGCGCAGATCGTCTAGGCTCTGCGGGCCGCTGCCTCCGGCGCGGCTGACCGGGCGCGAGGCCAGGTTGAGCGTGCCCAGTTCGGGGAAGGGCGTGATAGCCTGGAACACCGCGAAAAAGTCGGGCCGTTCCTTGACCAGCGCGCTGTACGCGGCCCGACTCGCGGCGGCCAGCCGATCCATCGTCGCCACCCACTGCGGGTCGGGCGGCGGCTCGGCGGGACCAAGCGTGCCCAGCAGCAGCGCGTGGGCCACCTGCTCAAAATGGCGTTCAGCCAGCGCCGCCGCGCCGTAGCGGGCCGCAATCACTTCGCCTTGCTCGGTCACTTTGAGCGTGGGCGACTGCGCCGCCGGGGGCCGGGCCAGCAC
>JALYUO010000107.1 GCA_030853735.1 Chloroflexota bacterium | reverse complement strand
CGAGTAGATCGCAGCACAACCAGCCCCATCGCGGCCAGGAGGCCGCTCCCACCATCCGATCTGCTCAAACCAGCGCATGAATCCGAGAACGCATAAGCCCTGCGGCTAAAAGAGCGCACCTTGTCATTCTGAGCGCAGCGAAGAATCGGTCGGGGTGCCTACAGAGTTACCCACCGGCATACACAGGCCGGACTCAGTCGCCGCTATTGGACGAATTCGTGTGGCGGCTGATTCTTCCCTGCGTTTAGAATGACCGGTTTCCCATGTGGATAGCATCTGAATCGTTACTCGCGTTTCACGTTTCACGCGGCCCGCAACGCGCCCACCGCCGCCCGCATCCGATCCGCGAAAGTTGCGTCGCTGATCGAGCCGAGGTTGATCTCGACGTTGGCGATGGCTCCGTCACGGGCAGCGCGCGCCAGCAGTTCGGCCACAAAGGCATCGCTGGCGACATTGGGGTTGGCTTGGGCCTGGGCCACGCGGGCGAGCAATAGCACCTCCGCCGCCGCCTGGGCCACGCGCAACGGCACCTCACTGGCTCCCTGCAACGCCTGCTGGATGGCGGCGCTGCGGGCGGCTTTCTCCGCGTCGCTACCCTTCGCCAGCTTGTAGGCGGCGCTCACCGCGTCATACGACTGCGTATCCTCGTCCACGGCGGTAGTCAGTTGGGCTTGCAGATCGGTGGCGCGACCCAGCACGCCTTGCAACTCGGCTTCTACGGCGGCGAACTTGGCGCGGCCCACGGTCAGGTTGCAGGCCATCACCACCAGCGCGGCGGCCATTGCGCCGGCCAGGGCGCTGGCGCTGCCACCGCCCGGCGTGGGACTGGCCGAGGCCAGGGTCGCCAGAAAATCACGCACCGACATATCGGCAAATTGGGGCATCTTTTGCTCCTTGGCTGGGCCACCCGGCAATGGCACGGGGGGCGGGTGGGCGCGGGCCAGCGCCGCTTTCGCGGCATGACTCTGGCGGCGCAACTGATATTCGCGCTGCCGTGCCGCGCGCGCATCGGGCAACGTTTCCAGATAGACCAGCGTCACCGGCAGCCGCGCCCGTGTATAGCGTGCGCCCCGCCCCCGCGCGTGGGTCGCCAGCCGCCGCGCCGGGTTGTCGGTCCAGCCGGTATAGTAAGTGCCGTCGGCGCAGCAGAGCAGATAACAGTAGGCAGTCATGCGTGAAACGTGAAACGTGAAACGTATTGTAAGCCCATTCAGCCTTAAATTGCGGCGCTACACCGCGCTACTCACTGTAACAATATAAGCAATACGCAATACGTTTCACGCTTCACGTTTTACGCATTCCGCCATCAGTCGTGCAGCATCTAGCTCGGCCAGACTGTCCACCACCAGATGCGCGCCGGCGGCCAACAGGTCGGCGCGGGGGCGGGTGTTGGTCACGCCGACGGTGAACGCGCCGGCGGCGACCCCCGCTTGGATGCCGGCCACCGCATCTTCGATCACAACACCGTGCGCCGGGGCCACGCCCAGCCGCGCTAGGCCGGTGCGGAAAATCTCCGGGTCGGGTTTGCCGTGTTGCACATCATCGCCCGAAACGAGGGCCGTGAAATAGGGGGCCAGCCCCAGCACCTCCAGCAGCAGCGCGATATTAGCGTGTGGGGCCGACGAACCGATGGCCTGCTGCCAGCCGTGAGCGTGCAGGTCGCGCACCAGGGCCGCTGCGCCGGGCAAGGGCGACAACGCCCGCGCCTGCTCGCGGAACAACGCCTCTTTGCGGTCGCCCCAGGCCGCTACTTGCGCCGTCGGTTCGCTCACGCCAAAGGCCAGGCGGATGATGTCGGGGTTCCGCATCCCGAAGGTGCGGAGGTGCATCGCGTCGTCGTAGGTGTAGCCCAGAGCGGCGGCCAACTGCTGCCAAGCAGCCTGATGCGCCACGCCACTATCCACCAACACCCCATCCATATCCCATACGCAGCCATAAATCGGCACCGCTGTTTCCGCCACGCGCGCTACTCCTTTGCTGTTTCGCCGGGGGCATCGCCCGCCCAGTGGCGGGGTCGGGTGCAGTATAGCAAATGCCGCTTAGGGTTGCCAGTGGATGTGGAAGCTGTAGCTGTTGGGCGTGCGGATGGTGAAGGTGACGCGCAAATCGCGGGGATGGACCATGCTACAGCCCATCTCAAAGTTACCCTGTAGTTGGTGAGGTGACATGATCTCATCCTCGTCATCCAGTCGCCATTCGCCGGGGGCCAACGTATAAACGGTGCGCGTGCCGTAGTTGGTCACAGCGGCCAGCTGGCGCGGGTACTGGCGCAACAGCCGTTCCATGCCCATGAGCGGCACCGCCGCCATCATGATGCGCCCCAAGATCGAGGATTCGCGGTAATACTGGACCGAGCGGCGACCAAACTCGCGGTGCGCTTCCTCGAGGCTATACTGCGGCAGACACGTCCGGCAAACAAAATCCAACAGGCGACGATTGACCAGCGCCGGGTGCTGGGACTTGCCCAAGTACGCACCGAACTCTTGAGCAATGTGGGCGCGGATAAGCGGGGTCAGGCAGTCAGCCATCACCTCCAGGATCAGGTCCAGCGGGGTGAGCATCAGCTTGGCGGCATCCGCTATCGGCGCGCGTTCCTGGCGCGTCACGAGCGTCAAGTCGGGGTCGGCGGGGGTCATAGTGGTGCGGTTGCTCCTTACTCGTGGTTGAGCGTGGCCCACCAGGCCGCGAAATCAGGTTTGGGATAGTAGGTGCGTCCGCTACTATTATACCACGCCAACCAACCCGCCGGGCCGCGCTGCTCCAGACCGGTTAGCCGTTGCAAGGCATAGAGCAACGCATCGGCCTGCACGGGACTGGCCGGGCCTTGCCGCAGCCACTGGATACAGAGGTAGACCGCCCGTGCATCGCGCCGCAGCACCGAGTCCATGATCCAGCGGCCCACGCGGTTGCGGGCCAGGGTAGGCACGCCAACCCACTTCCAACTCGGCCAAAACAACGGATCGTCAAAGGGCAGCAATTCGGCGCGGCCAAACGTTTGCCGCACGCGCACGCTGCGCGCCAGGGCGGCTTCGCGATCCCAGCCGGCGAGATGCGCGGCTAGGTCGCTGTGTGCTTCGAGCGGCTGGTCGGGGCCGCGCGTGGTTTGCCCGTCGGTGCGCCACGTCAGGAAGTAGGCTGTCCGCACCGCCAGCTGCGGATCAAGCGCCCGCACGGTGAGCCGCACCCGCCGCCCCGCCCCCGGCGCGGGCGCGATCTCCACCACTTCCTGCGTGGCCCGCTGCACCAAGCTCAGTTCGCGCCAGGCGCGGTCGGTCGGGTAGCGCGCATCGCCGCTGGAGGCATAGTCCACCGCGCCCCACAAGAAGTAGGGCACTTCGGCGAAATAGGGCCGGTCGGTGTGGCAGTTCACCACGAACTCGATCATGCGGGGCGTGTCAATCATGGGTGGGTCCGTGTTGCGTAAAACGTAAATAACTATTCAGCCTATGATCTTGTCATTCTTCGCTGTGCTCAGAATCTGTTGAGGTGGATGTCTATAGTCATTCAGCTAATGACCTGGAGCGTAAGTTAAGAGGAGTTCGCACCTCCAGGTGCGAACGACGCGCCGCCCTCGGAGTTCGCACCTCCAGGTGCGAACGACGCGCCGCCCTCGGAGTTAGCACCTGGGGGTG
>JALYUO010000002.1 GCA_030853735.1 Chloroflexota bacterium | reverse complement strand
CAGGGCTTATGCAAAGTCCTACTACCGTACTGTGAGTGTGACCGCTAGGCAGGCTATCGCCGCGCTCCGCTGCTCACGCCCGCCGCTTCAGGCTCGCCGCTAAGGGCCAGTCGGCGGGCCTAGAGTGTCCAGTAGCAGAACCGATGGGCTGTAGTAGGACTTTGCATAAGCCCTGCTTTTAGCTCTAACCTGAATAGTTATAAACGCAAAACACAAAACGCAAAACGCAAAACCTAATGCGTGATGTTGACGCAGCCGACAGCGTCAGCAACTCAGCACTAAACACTAAACACTAAACACTAAACACTCCGTAATCACTCGCACCGCCTGGGCTACGCCGGCTTCGCCCTGCACCCGCCGGCGCAGGACGGCGGCGCGGGCGCACAGGTGCGGGTCGCCCACGACGCGGCGCAAGTCGGCGGTCAAGCGGGCGGCAGTCAGGTGCGTGCGTGGCAGGGTGATGGCGGCTCCAAGCCGGGCGAGACGCTCGGCCCAGAAGAACTGGTCGCCGAAGAACGGCACGACCACGGCGGGCCGGCCGGCGCGCACTGTTGCTGCCGTGGTGCCCGCGCCGCCGTGATGAACCACCGCCGCCACCTGCGGGAACAGCCAGTCGTGCGGCACTGATCCCACCTTCAGCACCGTGGGCGGTAGTGCAATGTGGCCCAGGTCATCCCAGCCGCTGGCGATCAGGCCGCGCTGCCCCGCCAGCGCCAGCGCCGCCACCAGCAGTGCCGTCACCGCATCGGGATCACTGCCCGCTAGGATGCTGCCGAAGCTGAGATAGATCGGCGGCGGTCCGGCGGCTAGGAAGCGCACCAGATCCGGCGGGGGCTGCCAGCCGGGCGGGGCGGCCAGCGGCCAGTCGCCGGTGATCTGAAGGCCGGTCGCCCAATCGGGCGGGCGGGGGGCCAGCGTGGGGCTGTAGGCGCACAGCACCGGCCCGCGCTCAGACAAATGGCGGGCCACGCCCCGGAGCGTCAGTGGCGGCAAGCCTAGCTGCTGCCGGGCGCGGTTAATCGGCCCCAACAATACGTGCCACAGCACGCCCACGCCCAGCGGCCACGTTAGCCGATTGTATAGGCCGCGCCCCGGCACGCCGCGTGGCAGCGGCGGCAGAAAGGGGTGCGGCATGGTGCGCGTCGGGCTGTCGGGATGCAAATGGACCACGACGCAGGGCAGGCCCAGCGCATCGCTGATCGAGTAGCCGGGAAACACCCCCAGCGCCCCGGCTACCAGGCACTCCGCCCCCGCACAGGCGCGGATGCAATCGGTCAGGATGCGCTCGGCAAACGGCTGGATGCCCTTGCGGAACGCCCGCACCATCGGCAGCGGATTAGCGCCCCCAGTCAGCACCGGATAGACCAACGCTCGGTCCATGAGCCGGCGGATGCTGCCGCCCACCGGCGTGAACGGCAGGCCATAGGCGCGCACCAAATCGCCGTAATCCTCGGCGGCGGCGATACGGACACTGTGGCCCGCCGCCTGGAGGCCCAGGCCCAGCGCGATAAAGGGCTGCACATCGCCGCGCGACCCCAGCGCTAAGATCGCGATCCGCATCAGCCGACCACCCGCACGACACGCCGCCGCTTGGCTCCCCGCACCGGCGGCGGCAGGCCCGGCTCGATCTCCAATTGGGCCGGGCGGCAGCCGTAGCCCGCCACGGTGGCATCCACGCTGGCACGCAACGCCGCCGCTACGTCGTCGAACGGCACGGCGGGCGCGAGGTCTAAGTGGACCCGTAAGTGGCCGGGTTGCTCTTGCACCGCCTGATAATCGGTGATCGCCGCGTGGGCCAGCAGGATCATGCGCCGGATGGTGTCGGCGAAAAACGGGCGCAGGCTGCCGTCTGCCGCCGGGAACAGGCACAGATCGTCGCACCGGCCCTCAATAGCGCGGATCACGCGGAACGACGAGCCACAGCGACAGGGGCGGGGGTCCATCTGCAACACATCGTTCAGCCGGTAGCGAATGATCGGCTGGGTGCGCCGCCACAGGTCAGTGACAATGGGCGTGACGCGGCCTGCGTCGCCGGGCAGCGGTGCGAGTTGCAGGGCCACCAGATCCTCTTGAATATGCAGCGATCCGGCGGCGCAACTGATCGCCAGCAGCCCCTCGGTGCATTGATAAATCTGCTCCACACGCACGCCGAACACGCTTTCGAGCCGGGCGCGGTCGTGCGGTTCCAGCACTTCAGCTACGGCGATCAGGCGGCGCGGGCGGGCGCGCAAGGTGCCGCGTTGCCGCGCCGCCGCCAACAGCGCGAGCAGCGAAGCCGGGCCGACGATCACATGGGGCGCGAACCCGTTGAGCGCGGCCACGGCTCTGTCCAGCGGGGTCATGAGGTCGAAGAAGCGAAATTGGACCAGCGCGCCGCCCACCTGCTCATAGAGGTTGCTGTTAGAGCGCAGAAAAAACGCGACGCGCAGCCGTCGGCCCAGCCGGTGGATGGTGCGCGCTAAGATCGTGCCCGCCCAGGCCGCCTGCTCCCAGGCCGAGGCGACAAACAGCCCGCGATGGCCCGACGTGCCCGACGATAGGCCGACGGTGTAGCTACCCAGCGTTGGCGTGAAATCGCGCTCCTGTTCAGCCCGCAACGCCAGCGCCATGGCCGCCTCACGCCCGATGCCGACCGTGTTGAAGCCATCGAAATGCTCCATCATCAGCCGCTTGTCCACCGGGGGCAGGCTACGCCAACGGTGCGGATCGTGGCCCGCCCAGTGGGCGCGGTAGAACGGCGAATGCTGCTGCGTATAGGCCACGATGCGGCGGGCGTGGCGCTCCTGGTAGCGGTGCAAGACTGGGCCGCGCAGGGTGGCCCAGCGCCAGCGGGCACGCACAAAATGGGCGGCAATCAGGCCCGTATTGGCGGCGGTCATGGCTGCACCTCGCGCGCGTAGGCTTCGGGGCAGTGGGTGGGGATCACCGTCACATCGGGCCGGGCGGCTATGAAGCGGTGCAGCCCAGTCAGCGTGGCTTGCATGGCGCGGGCATCGTCTATGAATAGATGCGTGATCGGGTGGGGTGGACGATTTTGGCGAGCGGCCTGCGTTAGCCAGCAGCCGTCGGCGGCCAGCAGCAGCGGCCCGCGTTCGGTCTGGACCAGCGCCCCGATCTGGCCGCACGCATGACCGGGTAAGGCCACCAACTGCAACGACATATCCCCAAATAGATCATAGGCCGGACCAAGACCAAGCAGCGGTGGGCCAGTGAAAGCGGGCAACAGCGTGAGCCGGGCGGCAAAATCGGGCGGCAATAGGCTGGGGATAAACGCCCGGCGCAAGGCGGTCAAGCCCCGACGCGGCGCGGCATCGGCCCAGGCCGCTGCTGTCGCCAGAAACTCCGCCTGTGGGAAGTCGCGCAGGCCGGCGATATGATCCGCGTGGAAGTGCGAGATGATGACGCGGCGAATGTCGGCAGCGCGCAGGCCGTAACGGGCGAGCTGGTCCACCACCGCGCCACCCGGCTCTAGCCGTAAGGGCGTTGCCAGCCGGTAGAGGCGGTAGGGCAGCCGCCGCGTGGCGCGCAGCAGTCGGGGCGCATAGCCGGTGTCCCACAGCGTCCAGCCGTGCGTCGGGTGCTGCAACAGCGCGACCAGCGAGTGGCAGTGGACGGTTTGCCGCCGCCCGCCGCGCATCAGGTGCGCTCTGTTGGCGAGGCAGTAGCCGGTGTCCAGCACATGATAATACAGGATGGGTGGGGAGATCGGCATGGCTCAGTTGGTGCTTTCTAGCGCCCGCAGCGTGCGCGCGATGCCGGCGGCCAACGGCACCGGCGGCGTGTAGCCCAGGTCGAACTGCGCCGCCCGGATGTCGTAGGTCTGGGTGCGGGCCAGGATGGCGGCGGAATAGCGGGTCAGTGTTGGCTCCCGGCTGGTGCGCGCGGCTATGGCTTCCAATAACGCGGCAACGATCCAGGCAACCGGTAGCGGCACCCGGCGCAGGCGGGTCGGCAAGCCCAGGTGGGCCAGTACGCGCCGGATGACCACCCACAGACGCGGGTGTTCGTCGTTGGTGATGGTGTAAGTATTGCCGGCGGCGGCGGGCGCAGCGGCGGCCAGCAGCAGCGCATGGACCACATTCTCGACATAGGTCAGGTCTACCTCATTTTGCCCGTTGCCGATCTGCGGCAGGCGGCCGGCGCGCGCCGCCGCGATTAGGCGCGGCAGCAAGGCGCGGTCGCCCGGTCCGAACATGGCTTTGGGCCGCAGGATCACCGTTTCTAGGCCGCTGCGCGCCGCCGCATTGACCCGATCTTCGCCCAGCTTTTTGGTCAGCGAGTAAACCGAGGCGAAGCGCCGGGGATAGGGGGCGGCTTCGGTCAACATTCGCTGATCGCCGCCGCTGAAGACCACGCTGGGCGAGGAGACATAAACGAGGCGGCGCACGCGGTAGTGCCGGCAGCCGGCGATCACGGCTTCGGTGCCGCCGATGTTGATGGCGTGGAAATCGGCGGCCCGGCCCCACGGCGCAGAGAGCGCGCCCACATGGTAGACGACCTCGGCCCCCGCGCAGGCCGCGATCACCGCCGCTCGGTCGCGCAGATCCGCGCGCACCGGGATCAGGTCCGGCCCTAGCGCGGCGGTTAGGGCATGAAAATCGCGGCCCAGCACGGTGACGCGGTGCCCGCGTGTCCGCAAGGCTGCCGTCAAATGCCCGCCCAGGAAGCCGGTGCCGCCGGTCACGAGGATGTTGATCTGCCGTCTCCGTCTAGGGGGCTACCTGTTGCCTGTGTACGCTGGCTCAGTATAGCACCGGGCGGCGGGCGGAGTCAACTGGGTGGTGGGGGTATGGGGCACGGGGCGACTAAAGCGACTGGAACTCGCCGCTACCGCTCTGCCGCCCGCCTACGCGGGCTGTTGCGGGCAGGGTGGGCGTTGTTGGGTGTGTTGCCGGGAGGGCGTGCCGTCCCCGTGTAGGTCCGCAATTCATTGCGGACCTACACGGGAACCTCATTGGCGGATTGCGGTCGAACACGGCGATTCGACGTTGGCCCGCAATGAATTGCGGATCTACACCAAACCCCCAGTCAGCCCCCACCGCAGCCCGCGTAGGCGGGCTGCGTAGCGGTAGCGGCGAGTTCCA
>JALYUO010000944.1 GCA_030853735.1 Chloroflexota bacterium | reverse complement strand
ATACTGGCCGGCGGCGACACCGTGCGCGGCGGCGTGGTCGGCACGGTAGCCGTCGGCGCAGGATTGTTCAGCGGGCGGATGACGGAGCTACCGAGCGGGTGGGGGCCGGCAGGCGGGGCGGGCGGCACGCTAGGTGCAACGGGCGGCACAACCGGCGGCGGGCGGTCCATGCCCAGCGGCTCGATCAGGCCGGAGAGGAGCAGGTGGTAGACAATGCGCGCCGTCTTGAAATCACCGAAGGTGGTGCGCCGGGCGATGGTCCGCACGCTGTCGCGTCCGTTGATCATGGTCAGCACGCGCCACTCATCGGGTTTAAGGTTGATGTCGCGGTTGCCGGCCACCGGGTCAGCGACTAAACCCAGGATCAGATCGAGCGAGGGCACTCGTTCGCGCAGCTTCTCCCATTCGTCGGCGCGCCGGATGCCCTCAATGATCAGAAACTCGTTGGAGATGGTGATCGGTGCGGCCTGATCGGCGGGCATTTCGTTTTCGTTGAAGCGAAAGCTGCCACCAGGGAAAGTGAAAAAAGCGAAGGCGGCATCGGGGGCAAGCAGATCGTCCAGGGCCGCCGACACGACTTTGCCCTGGTGGAAATAGAGCCTACCCGTGCCGAAGCCATCGGTGCCGACGATCTCCACCGCCCCCGTCTTACGGCTCAGGCTCAACAACTGGATGATGTCGGGCAGCGGAAAGTCTTTCAGCGTACCTTCCAGCGCCATAGATCGCCTCGTGGATTAGAGCTTACTGATGACCAGTTTGCTGATCGCTTTGAGCGTGTCGAATACGCCTCTACCACTGGATGCCGCCGCCTCGAAACGCGGGACATGGATCGAGTTGAGGTAGCGGTCCAACACCTCAACCGGTAGCGCGCTCTCCAGATCGCGCTTGTTGTATTGCATCACCAGCGGAAACTCCAGGAACTTTTTGCCCATGATCGTAATGTTCTTTGCCAACTCTTGCAGGCTTTGTACGTCTTCTTGCAGCTTGTGGCGCTGTGAATCCGCGACAAACACCACCCCATCGGCGCCGTTCAGCACAGCCACGCGCGTGCGCTCATACAGCACTTGGCCGGGCACGGTGAACAGATGGATGCGCGTCTGGAAGCCGTGGACCTGGCCCAAGTCCAGCGGCAGGAAGTCGAAAAACAGCGTGCGCTCCGTTTCGGTGGCGATAGAGATCAGGTCGCCTTTCGCTTGGCCGGGCACGGCGCTGTGGATATATTTCAGATTGGTGGTTTTGCCACAAAGGCCCGGTCCATAATACACAATCTTGCAATGGATCTCACGGGCCGCGACATTAATCAGTGCCATGCTACCTCACCCTGGCTCGCGCTGTTCCCTTAGCCGCCGCTGGCGCCGGCTAGTCGCGGAACAGCAAATCAATCGTGTCCTCGACCGACGTGCGAAAGCTGGTGCTGATCACCGATTCGCGCTGGCGGCTTTGCTGGCGCACACGCTGAAGCAGCGTGCCGAGTTGATCGGTGGCGCGTTTGGCAAGCACTTTGACCAGTCCGATGTGGGTGCGTTTGTCGAACATGACGACGAGCATCCACTGCTCTTCGATCAATTCGGTGAAGATATTTTCCTTGACCCCTTGCTGAAACAAGACGCGAAAATCTTTTTCGCGCAGCAGGCGGGCCACTTCGCGCGAGGAGGCAAAGGTGCCGGCCAGCAGCGCGCCCAGCGCCGTGATGTCCTGGCGTTGCGTGTCGCCGCGCGAGGAGATCACTTGGCCGCTCTTGTCGAGCAGCATGGCGTAGTTAGCCTGGGTGTTGCGAACAAGGTCTTCGAGGCAGCTTTCAATAGCTACGGTATCTTTTTCCGATACGACCAGGCTAGTTAACTGCGGATCCATGGGAGCCTCCCAGTGTGCGGGCCTAGGCAATCGGACGACGATGCGCCGGCCAAAATAAGGGCAGCTGCTGCATAACTATGGCGTTACTATACACGAGCATTCGTGATATGTCAACAAGTGTGGCGGCCCGCCCAGAGCTTATGCGTTCTTGCGTTGCAGCGCGGTGGGCGTGCTGCGGGCAGCGCGGACTGTGGGAGCGGCCTCCTGGCCGCGATGGAGCGTGTCCTACGCCGATCTACTCGTCTGCTACCCGACCTGCGCGGTAAGGGTAGACT
>JALYUO010000940.1 GCA_030853735.1 Chloroflexota bacterium | reverse complement strand
GAGGGGGCCACCCATTTCAGGCAGGCCATTTCTCTGTATCACCAAAAGCGCCGGAGAACCCGGATAATTTTAGAATTGTGAATTGCAGTGAAAAATTATGGTGAATCTGTACTACTACTTTATATAGTATACAGAATCTCGCTGATCCATTTTCTGAGCCGATCTGGGCACGACTTGTCCGATACTACTTTATATAGTTTGAGCCATTGGTTTATCGGTAGTGCAGCACATGAGGCTGTCGCGGATTTAGCAGCGGAGAGATGCTGAGCAATCCCCTGCCGATTAGTACTGTAGGAGAACTCGTCATTGCCGTACGCCCCACCAGAGTATTTCTTTGCTGATTAAGGGTTGATGCGTTGTGCTGTTTCTCAGCCAATTCTTACTCCTGGTTCAGATTCTTCTCAGGAAACTACGCTATGCTTGAACAAGAAACTCATGCGGTGCGCTTGGTGGTCCGTGCGGATGGCAGGACTAATTCCTATGATTGTACGGCATAAGCCACCGACGAAGGAGCAACGTATGCGTACTTTCTGGCGATTCGGGCGCGTTGGTTCGATGGTTTTGTATTTCCACTACAGTTGGGTGCTGCTGGCGGCGGGTAGTATGGCCTACGTGGCGCTAGGGGTTCTCCCCCCGCAGTTTCCGCTGCTGGCCCCCGGTTGGGGGTGGGGGCTGGCCCTGGGCGCTGTGCTGCTTTATAGCGTCGGCGTGGTGCTGACGGAAACCGTTCGTACCGGGATAATGGGCAGTTTTACCCCGCTGCGCCCGCGCGGAGTCTATCTCTTGCCGATTGGCGCGGCTGCCCCGTATCCGTTACAAAAGCCGGCGATCAGCCGAGCGATCCTCGCCACAGTGGCCGGCCCGCTCGTGCTTGCCGGCCTGGGCCTGATCGCGCAGGTGCTGAGTACGAATTTCGCGCCGCAATTGCCCGCGCCGGTGGTCGTGGTGGGCCAGTTGCTCGCCACCACCTGTTTCCTGGTCGCGGCGCTGCACCTGCTTCCCGGCATCCCGCTGGCCGGCGGCTGGCTCGTGGCGCTGCTCCTCGCTTGGTTCACCGGGACGCTGGAGAACGGGGTCACGCTGGCCCGGCGCCTGGGGCTGCTGGCGGAGTTGGGCTTGATCCTGTTCGCGGTCAGCTTGATCCTCCGCGATGCCGGCTGGGTGCCGGTCCTGGCGGCGCTGGCGGTGGCGGGGATCATCCACGACGGCGGGGCGCTGATTACGCGCCGTGTCCAGACCCGCCGGCTGCTGGAAACGTTGACCGCCGCCGATCTCATGCAACCCCCGACCCGCAGCGTCGCCCCCGACGCGACGCTGGCCCAGGTGCTGTGGGGCCAGAGCTCCGTGGCGGTGGACGGCATCCTGAGTGTCGCCGATCCCGACGGTACGTTTTTGGGCCTGCTCCCGGTCGCGCGCGTGGAAGACACATTGCAGGGCACTTGGGCGAACACAACGGTCCGTAGTGCGATGATCCCGGCCGGCGCGCTGGCGGAGGTCGCGCCGACTGCGCGCGTGCCGCAGGTGCTGGCGGCCCTGACCCGCCAATGGGCGACGATCCGGCCCGACGACCCGGCAGCGGTCCTCGATGTCGCCTATGTGCCGGTGGTGGCGCAGGGGCAGCTCTGCGGCATTATTGACCAAGCCCGGCTCCAGGAATACGAAGATCTCGGCGCGCGCACCGGGGTCCAGGAGGCCGCCGCGCTCGACGGCGTGATGCAGCCGCCGCGCTCGCGGCGCGCCTGGGCGGGCACGCTGATACTGCTCGCCGGCGGCTTGGGCGCAGTGGCATTGATCAGCAGCCAAGCGGCCGGCGTAGCGCGCCGGGCTGACGCGACCCCGACCCCGCTCCCCGGCACCGTGACCTTCGCGGATGCCTACCCAGCGGCCGGCGCCGTGGTGGGCCGCAGCACGATTCCGGTGGGCCTTGTCGTCCACAGCCCAGCGGCGATTGAGGCCGTCCAGATTCGGGTGAATGGCGACGATCTGCCGGTGGTCCTCGACCCGCCGGCCGGCGGCACGGTGGTAACGGCGACCACCCAGACCACGGCGTTTCTCCTGGGCCTCTATCCGGTGGAGGTGCGGGTGCAGGCGGCCGGCGGCTTGACGGGGCGCACCAGTTGGAATTTTCGCGTGGTGCCGGCGGCGGGTGAGGCGCCGGACGTACCCACCGTGGCCGCCATCGTGATCCCCACCGTCGCGCCGTCCCCCACTCCCAGTCCTAGGAGCACTCAGGGGCTACTCTTCCCGGCCACCGGTTATCGCGTGGCCGAACCCTTCCTGACGTTCTGGCAGACGCAGGGCGGGGTGCCGATCTTCGGCTATCCCATCAGCGATCCCCAGCCGCTTACGGATGCACACGGCCCCTATACCGCGCAGTATTTTGAGCGGGCGCGCCTGGAAGAACACACGCCGGGGCAGGTGACACTGGGATCGCTGGGACAAGACCTGCATCCCCCCGACCCGCCCGTTGCGGCGCAGGCGGACGCACGCTATTTTGCGGCCACTGGGCACAATCTGAGCGGCGGCTTCCGCGAATATTGGGAGAACCATGGCGGTACGGCGATCTTTGGCGACCCGATCAGCGAAGAGATGGCCGCCGTGATCGCGGGGCAGACCTACACCGTCCAGTGGTTTACGCGGGCGCGGTTGGAATACCACCCCGAACACCTGGGCACCCCCTGGAGTATTACCTTGAGTGCGCTGGGGCGACAGGCGCTCGCGCCGCCCAGCGGCAGCCCTTGATGCGATGATCGCCGCCGTCTTGTCGCAAGGATTTGGTGTCTACTGCGTGGGGAACTGTACCCCACCGGCACCATAGTCAGTGGGCCGCCCGGTAGGCGGCCCACTGAAGGAGAAAGATATGCTCAAACGGATAGTGGATACGATTCCCGCTTACGCGCCGCTGCGAACCGCGTGCCAGTCGGCTACCCGGCCGGTGGTCTTGCTGCACTATACCGCCGCTCCAATTGTTGGCGGGGTAGAAGGAATCATGAGCGAACAGGCGCGCGTGCTGCTGGCCCATGGGGTGGCGGTGAGCGTAGTCGCTGGGCGGGGCGCGCCCCAGGTGCTGGTGCCCGAACTCGATTCACGCCACCCGCGCGTGCTGGCAGTGCAAGCCGACTTGGAGGCCGGGCGGGTGCCGGCGGCGTTTGCGCCGCTGGTCGAGACGATACGCCATAGCCTAGCGACGTGGCTGGCCGGGTTTGACGATCCGGTGGTCCTGGTCCACAATGCCTTCACCTTGCACAAAAACCTCGCGCTTACCGCAGCCCTAGCCGACCTGGCCGCGACAGGCACGGCCCGCTTTGTCGCTTGGTGCCACGATCTCGCCTGGACCAATCCACTCTATCAGGCGGCGTTGCACGACGGCCGGCCGTGGGATCTGCTCCGCCAACCGCTGCCCGGCGTGACTTACGTGACGATATCCGAAATGCGCCGCCGCGAACTGGCCGATCTGTTTGGCTGGCAGCCCAGCGCGATCCAATGTGTGCCGAATGGGATTGACCCGGCGCGCTTTTTGGGATCCGGCCCCGCGATGGTCCAGGTCGCACAGCGCCTCGATTGGACGGCCCGCGATCTGGTTGTGCTGGCCCCCGTCCGCATGACCCGGCGCAAAAACCTGGAGCTGGCCCTGGCGACTACTGCGGCCATCAAAGCTGAGGGGCTGCGTCCGCTGCTCGTGATCACCGGCCCGCCCGGTCCCCATAATCCCCAGCAGGATTATGTCGCAGAATTATATCGTGAGCGGCAGCGGCTGGGGTTGGCAGCCGAGGTGGTGTTTTTATCACAGGTGGACTGGCTGCCGGATGGGGTGAGCGATGAGTTGATGGCCGACCTCTACCGTTGGGCAGACGCGCTCCTGTTTCCCAGTCTGCAAGAGGGCTTCGGCCAGCCGATCTTGGAAGCCGGCCTAGCGCGCTTACCGATCTTCTGTACCGATCTCGCGGTGTTGGCCGAAACCGGCGGCGCAGATGTTCAGTATTTTCCGGCGGACGTGGAGCCGGCGGTCCTGGCCCGGCAGATCCTGGGCGTGCTGACTGGGGCGGGTGCGCCCGCCTTGCGGCGGCGCGTGGTGCAGAACTATAGCTGGGAGGCGATTTATCAGACCGGGCTGTTGCCGCTGGTGCGTTATCCGACCTTCGAACTATGAAACAGCACGGGCAGGTCGAGCAGAGTGGATTCCCGCTCCCCGGCCTGGAGCAGCCGGACGATGTCGTCCGGCACCAGCAGCACATCCGCGCCGAGGCGCAGCCCCGGCACCGGGGGAAAGGCCCGCGCGCCGGCTGCCCGCGCGCCCCAAAAGCCGCTATTCAGCAGGTAGCGGGTGATATGAAACCCGGTTGGATCGAACTCCACATCCCGTAACATCCCCAGTACCACACCCGTGTAGCTCACGATACGGGTGTGGGCTAGATCCGTCCCCCGCGGCAGCGTATCCAGGGGCGTGGCCGCCGCGTCCTGTAAGAACAGCCGGTCGGCGACCACGACCGCTTCTGAGCGGATGCACAGCACGTTTTCGATAGGCAAGATATCTTCGGGCCGGGCCAGGGGGCTATGGATCTGCAAGCCGCGCACCCGGTTGGTGGTCGGATCGATCAGCACATCCTGCACAAGGCCGATCTGGGCATCCTGGCCCAAGCTGACCACCGCGCGACCACGTAACGCCTGGGTTGTCAACATTTGCATAACCGGCTCCTATGGCACTGCTGGGATGCTTAACGTATGACCGCTAGGCCCGGCCGGCGCGGGGCCGGCGCGGCGACCGGCGGCAAATGGGCACGATGATTGAACATCATCACACAGCCCACGGTGGCCGGCGGCGGGCCGTTCACCGTCGGGGTCGCGGCAAAGTGGATATGGGTTATCCCACAATTATCCGCTTCATAGGACAAAGAGCCGGCGGGATCGTCCAGGCCCGCGCCGCTCAAATAGGCTTGGATGACCCCCCCGTGCGTCACGACAATCAGGCCATCGTCGGGCGCATGGCGGGCGCAGATTGTGGTTAAGGTGCGGATGCAGCGGGCCGCAAAGACGCGCCGGGTTTCGCCGCCCGGCCAGCCGAAATCAGGATCGTCGGGGTTTTGCCACGCGGTGAGTAACTGAGGATAGCGGGCCTGTTGCTCGGCCTCAGTCAGCCCCTCGACGACACCGCCGGCCATTTCGCGTAAGCCTTCGACCGGCTGGGGGTCGAGGGCCAATGCTTGGCCGAGGTGCCTCGCCGTATGCCAAGCGCGTTGCAGCGGGCTGCTATAGAGCGCCGTAATGCGGACCTTTTCCCAGATCGCGTGGGCGGCGAAAAAGGCCGCCGTCGCCACCGCTTGCCGCCGGCCCTCGCGGGCCAGTTCCGGGTCGCTGCCGCCTTGCCAGCGCCCGGCCAGATTCCAGGTAGAGAGGCCATGCCGTACCAGATATAAATCCATTTCAGTTCTCCAGCGATTCTTCGCAGTCGTCTACTGCTTAGTTTACCGGCGGTTCCTGAAACGAATCTGAGAGGGGCGTAAGAATTGGCTGAGAGTTCGCCGGCGGCGCGGGGGCGGGGCCGGGTAGCGCCGGGAAGCGCACGGTACAGGTTGTGCCGCTACCGGGCCGGCTCTCTACCGTGAGGGCCGCGCCGTGCAGTTCGGCGATCCAGCGCGCGATTGCCAGTCCGAGGCCGGTGCCTTCGCGCCGCATGGTGCGCGCATTTGCGCCCCGATAAAAGCGCTCAAAAATGTGGGGTAGATCTACGGGTGCGATGCCGATGCCGGTATCCGCGATCCGTAGTACCGCTGTCGCCCCGTCGCGGGCCAAGCTGAGGTCTACCTGGCCGCCGGCCGGGGTATAGCGCACTGCGTTTTCGCCCAGGATCATGAGTAGCTCGGCCAGCCGATCTGAGTCGCCGCGCACCCAGACCGGTTCCAGGGCCCGCAGCCGCACGAGCCCCGGCGGGGCCAGCGCCCGCAAGCGCGGATAGGCCTGCGCGACCACCGCGTCCAGTTCGACGACCTCCTGGCGGATCGGTTGCCCGGCATCAGCGCGCGCCAGGGCCAGCAAATTGTTCACCAGTCCGGCTAGGCGCTGTACTTCTTCGGCCAGTTCGCCCAGCACCTGCCGGTGTTCCGTAGCATTCAGCGCGTCGGGGGTTTGCAGCAGCGCCAAATTGCCCTGGATGAGCGTCAGCGGGGCGCGGAGTTCATGGGCCGCATCGTCGACAAAGCGGCGCTGCGCGGCGTAGGTGGCTTCCAGGCTGCTCAACATTTCATTCAGCGTGCGCGTCAACCGCCCCAATTCGTCATGGCGGGGGGTGGCCGGCAGCCGGCGATCAAAGCCGCGCGCCAGCGCAATCGCCTGCGCGGTGGTGATAATCGTACTGATGGGACGCAAGGCTCCGGCGGCGATGGCCCAGCCCGCCCCGGCGGTCAACAGCAAGCCACCGACGGAGATGGCCGCCAGCAGGCGGGCAAACTGGACATTCAGCCGGTCAATCCCGGCCAGCGAGGTTGTGGCGACGAGAAAGCCGCGCGGCGCGGCGGCGGTGCCCACGAGTTGGATATAGCCGCGCAGGCGTTCGCCCTGATCCTGGCCGTCCACGTAGCGCCCGGTCGCTTCCGCCGGGAGCAAGGTGAACACAACCGGCCGGCCGGCGGCGTTGGCCGACTCGGCCTGTTCGCGGCCCTGATCGTCAAAGTAGCGCACCCAGATTTCGGCATCCGTGAAATCCGTGACCGGCTGGAGGCTGGAGTCGGCGGCGCTGCCGGTCAGACCGCCGACCAGCACGCGGGTGGCTGCCCGCTGGGCCACGCCCCGCAATTGGGCATCCACTTCGAGCGCCAGTGCCGCGTTATGCGAAAGAAACCCGGCCACCAGCACCGCGCCAAGCACAATTCCGGCCAGCCCGGTATACCAGAGAGCCAGGCGCAGGCGGATCGACACGGCTCAGGGATCCGCTGCGGGCGCGGGCGGGTCGGCCCGCAGCACATACCCCGCGCCGCGCACCGTCTGGATCAGGCGGGACGCGCCGCCGGTTTCCAATTTGCGGCGCAGATAGCCGATATAGACTTCCAGCACATTCGACTCGCCCTCAAAATCATAGCCCCAGACCTGTTCCATCAACTGGTCGCGCAGCAGCACCTGATCGGGATGGCGCATAAAATATTCCAGCAGCGTGTACTCGGTGGTGCTGAGGGGAATGACCTGACCCCCCCGGCGGGCAACCCGCCCGGCGGGGTCGAGGCGCAGATCGTTGTAAGCGAGCAGATCGCGCGGCTGGGGGGCGCGGCGCAGCAAAGCCCCTACGCGGGCCACCAGTTCGGGGGGCGCGAACGGCTTGACTAGGTAATCATCGGCCCCGCTGTTTAAACCCATGACGCGATCCTCAATCGCATCGCGGGCGGTCAGCATCAGTACCGGCATCCCCGCTCCGCCGGCGCGCAGCCGTTGCAGCACCGCGAACCCGTCCAGGTCCGGCATCCCCACATCGAGGATCACCAGTTCGACCTCTGGGGCACTCGCCAAGCGTAGCCCTTCCGCGCCACTGGTGGCGGCGGCCACGCTCCAGCCCGCGTGCGCCAGCAGCCGCCGCAGCAGCTCCGTCAGTCGGGCATCGTCATCCACTACCACAATCTGGGCCATGCACTTCCCCTCTTGCGTCACCCCGCCCCGCGCTTGGTGGAATCCGGCGGCGTGACCGGCGAATCGGTCGCCGGTCTATGCGCCACAGCATCCTCCGCCGGGGCGGGGCCGGGCGGCAGTTGGGCGCGTAGTTCCGCGATTTGCCGGCCCAGCGCCGCCAGTTCCCCGTGCAGCGCGATCAGTGGATCTGCCGCCGCCGCCCGCTCCGGCTTGGTCGTGCCGATAAAGTGGCTCGCCAGCGTAGCGGTGATATAGCCGAAGACCCCCAGCGCATAGAGCGACAGCGCCCAGCAGACGAGCCGGCCCGCGACCGTTTGCGGCCAGTAGTCCGAACCGAAGGTCGTCAGGATCATCGCCGTCCACCAGATGGCCTCGCCATACGAGGGAATCCCGGTGCCGGGGGCCGCCGCCGGGTATTGGGCGTGGACGGCAGCCGGGTTTTCAAACTGGGCGATCCCCCCCGCGCCGACCAGCGGCACGATCAGGGTGAGCGGCACCAAGTAAAGCAGCCCGTGTTGCCCCACGGTGCGTTGCAGGGCGCGCGTGCCGCGATTCAGCGAGGTGAGCATCCGCAGTAGATTCACCGTGCGTGCGGCTCGGCCCACGCGCAGTAGTTGCACAACCCGCGCCACCCGTAACACGCGCAGGGCCGGCAGCACCAGGGCCAGCACGGTCAACCAGTTGTGGCGTAGATAACGAACCTTATCAGGGGCAATGAGCAGCTTGACGATGAAATCGAGAATAAACACGATCCAGATCGCCGTACTGACCGCCTGCAATACGGGCGGCAGCCCATTGGTCAGATCGAGGACCAGCAAAGCCAGCCAGACAAACGACAGCACGATCAACGGCCGTTCGGTCATGACGGTAAGCCGCAGCAGCAACTGCCGCCGGGCTTGCCGGATCTCGTGCGGTTTGGGTGTAGGGGTCGCCGCCATTATTCGGCTCTCTGGTGGGGCGCCGTCACCTCAAGTGGATCGCGCCGATCCGCACCGCGCGCTGCCGCCGCATCCAATTCGCGCTGGAGGAAATAGTTGAGCGCCGTCCGCAACACCACGATGGCGGCCAGCTGGGCGATGTCGTTCCAGTTGGGAGCGACCACCGTTTTGAGAATATCGGCCCCCAGTTCGAATTCTAGCGCCAGAGCCAGCGAGCGCCCTAGATTCAACCGGATCGCTTCTTGGGGCACCTCTGCCGTGGCCCGGCGCAGCACCAACTGCACAATACTGACCGCAAAGGTCAGCAGCGCGCGCACGGCAGCCACCCCGACCACCAGCGCCCCGCCGATCTCGGCTAGATGGGCCAGCCAGAGGGTCAGATCGCCGACCAGTCGGTTCAGATCCTCGGTACTCATGCGTGTATCCTCCATCCACTTGGCCGACGGAGGTGGCTAGGTGGCAACGTTTCCCTATTGGGAAAACTCGGCTGCCTGTACGGTGTTACGCGAACCACGGCGCTGTTTTTCGCAGACAGCGCGGTTCGCGTATGGACTTTAACGAGTTCCAGAGCGGCTAATTCCCCTGGCTTTAGCCACTGATCTTTACACAAGTTGTGGTAAGCGAATCTCAGCACCAAAAGACGAGGAGACAAGCGCACCATGCAGCATCTTACCAATGTTAGCCCGCAGCAATGGGCGCAAGCTAACTTCGGCGCCGTCCAACTGGGCAACAAAGCTCGTACCGCCCGAGCCGGCAGAGTAGCCGCGGCAATGCTCGCTAATCCTGCTGCCTCCCTGCCCCAGCAACTTGCCCGCCGTGCCGACTTAGTAGCTGCTTATCGTCTGCCGGCGCAAGTCGATGTTACTCATGCTGTCCTTGTGGCTCAGCACACTGCTAACACCCGTGAAGCGGCCGCCAAGCTGCCTAGCGTCTTGCTGGTTGGCGACACCACCTTCTTCGACTTCAGCCATCATCCGGCCACCACCGGACTTGGCTAGGTCGGTAGTGGCCCTGGTCTTGGCTTCTATGCCCACAGCGTGCTGGCGCTTGCGCCCTCACCGCGCCAACTGCTTGGCCTGGCGCAGCAAGCCTTGCTGCTGCGTACCGCGCCTGCTCCTGACGACTCCGCACAGCAGCGCAAGCACCGTGAGCGCGAATCGGCGGTCTGGTAGCAGACGGTGGAGCAAATCGGCAGTCCACCGGTGGGGGTCCACGGGGTGCATGTTGGTGACCGTGGGGCCGACATCTTCGAGTTCATGCCTGCTGTGCGTGTGCAAGGCTGCCACTTCCTGGTGCGCGTCGCCCAAGACCGCGCCATTAACGTGGCGGCGGAGCAGGGGCAAGGACAGGCGGCGCATCGCAAGAGTTTTGCCCGCAGCTTGCAGGGCAAACGCAGCTAAATTGGGTCAGGCAGGGTCAGATTGAATATAGTAAGCATCGTGGTTCTACGGACCTGATTTTGCCCCTGAAATGTGGATTTTCCCGCATCGTCCTTCTAAAACTAATGTGTACCTGCGTGTATCAATTTAGATGCGTTTGCCCTGCCGCAGCTTGGCGGCGCTGGACGAGGGAAACGTAGAAGTAGCCGCGCGAGATGGGCAGCCGGCACGCAAAGCCGCGTTCACCCAATTTATGCAGACGTTCCCACTTTCCCCGGCCCAACCTTCTGCTTCTACGGAACCAGTTACGACGACCACCAGGCCAACCCCGCCGTCGGCGGGGAGCCGTACAATCCCGACTTCGGCACCGCGTTTAGCCGTCACCTGCACCCGGCAGCACCGCACAACTTACGATCACAACGGCGCTGATCGAAGCCGGCGAGATTACCGAGGACAGAACGTGCGAAGTGGTCATGGACCCCAGCACGACGGGGCAGGCGGCCACGAGCCACTACACACCCACCCCCGGCACGTACCTGGCCGACCATCCCAAGCTGCTCTGATCCACGCGCCCGACTCGCCGCCTCTTATGATTCCACAGGGTTAGGTAATGGCACGTTCTGTGACAAGTGACCCACTAGCAGCCGGTCGGCGAGAACGATTTTCGCATCGCGCGGCGCATTTTTCGTTAAAATCAGCCCCACTGGCGGGTCGTTTTCGGCTCAAAAGTGAACCCGTCGCCCCACGTTGGTGGTTAATAGGGTCCAAGGTGATCTCAGCGATTTTCTCTCCAACCGGTTGCTAGGGTGCTTGCTAATATCGCCTATCGTTTATCGCCTGTCGTTTTCCAGTGCTTCACAAAGGCCTACTTACCGCCGAGTGGACGCACATCCAGCGTGGCCGTGCCTTGTGCCGTGCCGTTTTGGTCGGTGAGGGTCATCGTGTGTAGGCCGGCATTAGGAGCGTTGAAGCCGATAGTCGTTTTGCTGGTGGCCGCAATAGCGTGGTCCGCAAAGAGCTTATCGATACTCAGCTTGTAGGGACCTCCAGCGGCGGTGACTACCATCTGCACAGCGCCGGTCTGCATGGTGTAGCGGTCGTGCTCGAACTTGCCGGCGGCTACAGAGACTTGGAGGTTCTGAACGTCGGTGGGCAGCTTGTTTGCATCACTTGGGTTCACTCCTGCAGGTACGTTATTGGTGTCGGTGGCGTGCTGAGTGTCCTGAGTGCAGCCGGTACTCGCCAGTAGAACAAAGATGACGGTCAGCCCGATGATAGCCACGGGTACTTTCGTAGGGGATCGCATACTCCTCATAGTTGTTTACTTCCTTTCGCTACTCGTAGCAAATTAGGGAGCAAGATCTGTACCAGATGCCAGGGCCGGAGCCTGCGCGGTCGCCTGGCCCCCCGCCGCGCGGTACCCAACCTCCCTAAGCGAGGAATGTATCGAGTTTTTGCAACACCACCAAGAGTAGCGCTATCGCCGCTACTCTTTCCGCGCTCGGCCGAGCCACCCACCTGTAAAGCCAGCCCGGCGCAGCCCCGCACAGATCGGGGCGCAGCCGCGCATCTGTTCCCAAATCATCCCCGTGCGATAGTTCTCGATCATGAGTACAATCGGCCCTGATTGAGGCCGAAGTGGTACGGTGAAATCCAGCCATAGGGGCGGTTATCTCCCGCCGAGTAGGTCGGGTTGAAGGTGGCCTTGAAGCCGTAGGGATTGCCCACGCGCAGATCGAGCCGGTCGAAGTAGGCAATCGTCGGTAGCACGAGGTCCGGGGCGAAAGGCAGCGAGGCGACCACGGTCCAGGGGGCCAGCGTGCCGTCGTCAGGGCCGTAGGGTGCGCCACGCGCTAGGTAGTCATAGAACTGGCGCTCCACCCTGTCGAGTTTCTTCGTAAACGAGCCGGGGCCGTCGCTGGCCGTGATGCCCCAGCAGTGTTCGCCGTAGCGCCGGAAGCCCTGCGGATTGTCGACGGCGTAGCGGTGCTGCACCTGCGTGGCCCGGTGACTGTTCTCGAAGTAGTCCAGCCCGTGTGCCCGCATCGGCGCGTCTTGGATGTCGCGAAAATCGATCCAGATGTGCGAGAGCTGGTGGATGAACAGCGGTCCGGCATACAGGTATTCGATCCCGTAGATCTGTTTCCAGCTATAGGTAGTCGCCCAGGCGGAGTAACATTCGGGCGGGATCGGGTGGGTGGGCGATCCGAGCGCGAGGGTATAGAGCAGCAGCGCCTCGTCGTAGCCCTCCCAGCAGTAGGGGATGAAGCCCTTTTCGGGGGTCCAGCCGTGGTGCAGTAAGCGCCCGCCGCGCAACACCCAGGGCCATTCGACGCGCCGGTAGAGCGCGTCGGCCAGTTCGCGGATGCTGCGCTCCGGGCCGCTGTCGGCATCGAAAAAGGCGGCGACCGCCAGCGCTCCGGCGATCAGAAAAGCGGTGTCGACCACCGAAACCTCGCAAGCAGCGCCCGCACTTCAATCCAGCGCCGGTGTGGGTTCATGATGGTACCTTCTTGACGGGAACCGGGTGGCGATCCAGCTCACCGCGGCGGGCTGCGCCCCGAATCCAGGCTGGTCACGGTGCCCCGGCGGAAGTGGATGCCCGCCCGTGCCGTGATCGGGCGCAACGGGATCGCCGCGTCATACGGGCTGATCTGCAAGGCGGCCACCTGATAAAGCAGCGGCGTGAACAGATGATAGTTAGGTTGATCGATAAGCCAGATCTGGGCCGGCCGGCCCAGGCGGCGACGTAGTGCACGGGCTGCCGTGAGGCCGGCAAAGCCCGCTCCCAGGACGACCACGCGCGGGCGGGTAGGTTGCGACATACCGATAAATCCTCTCCAATCGTCGCGGTCGGGCCGCTCAACGGCCGGCCCCGGCCCCTTTGCGGCTCATCAGGAACGTGATCAGGTCGGCGAGTTCAGCGGGGGTCAAGCTATTGGCGAAGGCCGGCATATTGCCGCCGCCATTCAAGATGCGTGTCGTCAACTGGTTGTGGTTCAGGCGCAGGCCCACATCGGTCAGGTCGGGGCCGCGCGCCCCGCCGTTGCCGCCAATAGCGCGGCACGCTTGGCAACCCTTACTGTTGAACAGGTGCGCCCCGCGCACCAACGGGCTATCGGGCGACCCACTCACCCCCGAGGTGATGACCTGCGTGTTGAAATGTGGCGACCAACGCGACAGCTCCCCGGCCACCGACAACGTGCCGACCAGCAGCACGATGAGTAGGGCCACCCCCACGGCCCACGGGCGGCGCTTGGGGCTGCGTTCGCCCCGATTTGCCAGGGGCAATAGGAATAACAGCAGCCCCAGCACCAGTGGCCCGCCGATAATCACCCAGTCTTCTACGCCGGGCGGTAGTAGCGCCAGCGCCGCGAAATACCAGAGGAAATACCAGTCGGGGCGTGGGTCGGCCTGCAACAGCGTTGGGTCCGGCGGTTGGCCGAGGGCCGGCGGCCCCAGGATCAGCCCCAGCGCGGAGATGATCCCGATCACGGCCACGCCGAAGATCGCATCGCGCCATGCCGCATCGGGCCAGAAGGGCACGCCATCGCGCTTCAGCAGGTCACCATACCAGCGGCGGTAGGTTTGCGGGTCCACGGGCCGCCCGGCCTGCGGCGGCTCCGAAATGCCGCTGTGGAGCACTAAGTAAAGATGCCCGCCGAGGAAGGCGAAGATCAGCGCCGGGATGAAAAACACATGGAAGGAGAAGAAGCGACTGAGGGTGGCCCCGCCCACCGTGCCCCCACCGAGGATAAAATGGGCCAACTGCTGGCCGATGAACGGCGCGCGCCCGGCCTGTGCTGCGGCCACCACTACCGACCAGAAGGCCGACTGGTCCCAACGCAGCAGTTGGCCGGTGAAAGCCATGGCCAGGGTCAGCAGCAGCAGCACCGAGCCGCTGAGCCAACTGACCTCGCGCGGGAACTTGTACGACCCCATCAGGAAGACGCGCAGCGCATGAATGCCGATCAGCACGATCATCGCCGACGCACCGAAATTATGGATACCGCGCAACCAGCTACCGAGCGTGGCTTGATGGGTAATAAAGTCAATACTCTGATAAGCGTCGCCGGTGGCCGGGATATAGGCCGTGGCGAGCGCGATGCCGGTGACGACCTGGAGCAGGAAGGTGAACAGGGTGGCGCTGCCGAACACATAAGCCCAGCCCACCCAGCCGCGCGTGCGCGGCACCGGATGGCGCAAGGCCGAGCCAATCAGCCCCGACAGCCCGGTGCGGTCGTCGAACACCGCCCAGAGATGGCGTAACAGTTTCACGGCGGCGGCTCCCTTCAGGCAATCGGGATGGCGTGAGTCAAGATCTCCACTTGGTCCCCGTTCACCCGTACCTGGTACTCAAACAGCGCGTGGGGCGGTGGCCCGGCGGCCACGCTGCCATCATCGTAATAGACCCCGCCGTGGCAGGGGCAGAGGAACAATTTGCCGTCGGGCACCCACTGCACCGGGCAGCCGAGGTGCGTGCAGTTGACGGCAAAGGCGCGGAAGGCGCTCGCGCTGTCGCGGCGCAGCCACGCGGCGGTTTTAGCCGAGACCCCGGCATAGGGCAGCGGCGACGGATCAAGGAAGCGCACCTCCACCGTTTCGCCCACCTTAAACTGCTCCATTGACCCCACGGCCCGCCACACCTGCTGATCCTGTTGCAGCAGGGGGGCCAGCAGGAAGCCGACGAATGGGACGGCGATCACGCCGGTCCCGGCCAGACCCAGCAGGCCCGATAGCCAACTGAGGAAGCGGCGGCGCGAGATCAGGTCGGCATCCTCCGGGGCGGCCTCTCCATCCGTCGGGGGATCGCGGGGGACATCATCAGTGGACATGGATCGATCCTCCCAGCCAGGCGATCAGGCGGTCGGCCACCATCAGCCCGTAAAGTAGCGCCAAATAGACATTGGAGAAGCGGAACAGCCGCCAGGCGTAGGCGACGCTGGCCTGCTGCACCAGTCCAACCGCCCGCGCCACAAACCAGCCGCCCAGCGCCAGCGCGCCCACACCGTAGAGCGGGCCGAGGGCGCCCAGGCCGACCAGCACCGGGCTAACGAGCAACAAGATCAGCGTGTAGACCAGGATATAGCGTCGGGTGACGGCGGCCCCACGCACCACCGGCATCATCGGAATGCCGGCCTCGCGGTAGTCGCGCTCGCGGACCAGGGCCAGCGCCCAGAAGTGCGCCGGGGTCCAGAAAAAGATGATGGCGAAAAACAGCAGCGCGGGCAGCCCGATGGTGCCCGTCACGGCGGCCCAGCCGACCAGGGGCGGCACCGCCCCCGCCGCGCCCCCGATCACGATATTTTGCACGCTGATCCGCTTGAGCCAAAGCGTGTAGACGACCACGTAGAAGGCGTTGCCGAACAAGGCCAGCGCGGCGGCCAACGGGTTGCTGCCCAAGCCGATGACCGCAACCCCCGCAACGGAAAGGGCGATGCCGAAAGCCAGCGCCCGCCCCGGCGTGATCTGCCCGGTGACGACCGGGCGGCGGTTGGTGCGGCTCATCCGCCGGTCGAGATCGCGGTCGCAGACTTGATTGATGGTGTGCGCGCCGCCGGTCGCCAGGGTGCCGCCGAGCAGCGTCCACAGCACCAGCCAGCCGAAGGGCTGGGCGGGCGCTTGCTGGACCGCCGCGATAATCATGGCGGCTGCCGTGGGCACCAACAGCAGCGGGATCACGCCGAGACGCATCAAGCTGAGATAGACCCGCACCGAGGCCGGCACCCACGCCGCCCGCTTCCCCCAGCCACGCGCCCGGCCGGCCCCCGGCCTTCGCTCCTCGCTGCCCGGTGCAGGCCGGGCCAGCCGCGCCGTCAGCAGCACCAACCCGGCCCAGATCGCCGCCGTCAGCCCCAGGTGCGCCGTCTTCAGTACCGGAGGCGCACCCGTCCAGATCGTGACCGCGCCCAGCAACACCTGGCTGAGATACAGTGCGCCCAGCCCGTGCAGCACGCGCAGCACTCCGGCATCGTGCCGCCGCGTCCGCCAGATCACCACCGCCAGGATCACCAGCAGCACATCCGACCCAGCCACCGCCAAGCGGTACCCGAAGTTGATCCACTGGTCGCCCGTGGCCGGCCACCACGCCCCGGCGCTGCACAGCGGCCAGCTGGGGCAGGCCACATCCGCGCTCGCGCCTACCACGGCCGACCCGGTGAAGAGCGCGGCGTAGGTCCACAGACTGGCGCCAACCGCCAACCGGAAGGCCCAGTGCGGTGGGCGGGATGCGGAGGGCGGAGTGTGAAGCGCGTCCGGTGCCTGCCACTCGTTCGCCGCCGTGCCTTTCGCACTTGGCCTGCCCGCGAAATGGGCCAGCAGCACCAGCGCGCCGAGCAGCAGCATCGAGTTGCCCATGTGGGCAGCGATCCAGGTGGGCGGCAAGCGCAGCAGCACCGTAATGCCACCGAGGATGGCCTGGGCCACGTAGGTGACGGCGGCGGCTACCGCCAGCGCCGGCAGGCGGCGCGGCCGGCGAAACCAGATCAACGTGGTGCCGACGGTCAGCATCAGCAACCCGCCGACCGCCGTCGCCACGGCGCGGTGCGTCCACTCGATCAGTTGGTGATATTCGAGGCGCGGTAGCACGCTATTGTCGCACAGCGGCCAAGTGGCGCAGCCAAGGCCCGACTCGGTGGCGCGCACCAGCCCGCCCAGCACGATCAGCCCCCAAACAGCCACGGCAGTGAGCAGAGTCAGGTGGGCGTAGGCGCGCGCGCGCTAGGCTGCCGGCGCAGCAGCGTGGCCCCGCGCGCGGGGAAAGGTAGAGCCTCATGTTGCATGGCGCAAATCTCCGATCCAGCCGGTGAGACCGAGCGCGAACACGCCCAGGCCCACCGCCGAGATAATAGGCGAACTGACGAGACCCCAAACCAGCAGCACCACCCCGAGCGCCAGCACTGTCGGCCAGTAGGTGGGCGGCGGCAGCTGGGCCGGGGCCGCCGCGTTCCAGCCGTTCGGGATCACGGCCTGCGCCCCCGCCCGCTCGCTTTGTGCCGGCGGCGCAGCGGCAGCGACGGTGGCGGAATGTTTCGCCGGCCCCGCCTCCTGGGAAGGCAGGGTCGTTAGCGGTACTCCCGCATACTGATCCCCCTCCGACTGCGCCGCCCTTAACGGGGGCGCGGCGGGGGTGGCGCGGGCAGATGGTGGCACCCGCAGCCGGGTCCGCACAATCGTCACCACGCCCACCAGCGCGCCGAGGATCGCCCCGACGATCAGGCCGATGCGCTTCCAGCCGCGGTTGTTGTCGTCCGGCGAATCGAAACGCTTCATACAGCTTCCTCCCAGAGTGGCGTGGGGGCCGGATCGGTGTCGGGCGCGCTGTACCAAGCCGCCAGCGTGGCCCCGGCGCCGCCCAGGTAGGCCAGATTGCCCGGAATCCACATCAGCAACCCGGCGATTTGCTGGTCCCGCGCCGCCGTCAGCCCCCAGCCGGTGCGAATCAGCGGCAGGATGCCGTACACATCGGGCGGGTGCGTATAGAACGGATAGAGGCCCGGCGGCGCGAAGGTAATGAAAATACCGAGCGCGGCGTTGGCAAACATGGCGGCGGCCAAGTAGACCACCGCCGCCCAGGGCGCGAGGCGCAGCCCGCTGTCCGGCGGAGCCAGCACCGGCCACCAGAACGCCGTCGCCGTGCCGAGGAACAGCAGATGTTCGAGGATATGCACCCGCTCGTCGGCCAGTGTCACCGCGAATAACGGCGGCAAGTGCCAGATCCCGAGCGTGCCGACCGCGAGCGCCCAGGTCAGGGCCGGGG
>JALYUO010000895.1 GCA_030853735.1 Chloroflexota bacterium | reverse complement strand
GCTGTTGCTGGCGCGCTACACGGGAGCCGCTGGGCCGCGTGCCCACGCCGGCGAGATCACCGCGCCCTCGGCGACGGCGGTTCGTGTCTGGGAGAGCGGAACCGCCGGCAGCACAGCGGCCGGCTGGGCGCTGCCGCTACCGGCGGGGGTCGGGGTCGTCGCCGGGGTATTGGAATGCTACCCTGTCGGCGGCGTAGCGGCGGATGATGCGCGTTTGGCGGCCTTGCAGGTGGCGGCAGGCCAGTTGGGTTTGGCCCTGGCCGGCGCGGGGCTGCAAGAGCGCATGGGTCGTCGCTTGGCCGAAGCCCTGTTGCTGCGCGAAGTCAGCCAGATGATCGGCAACTCGATTGACCTAGAAGAAACGCTATCGGCGGTGCTGGCCTCGGTGCGCCGCCTCATCCCCTATAACGGCGGCGAGATCACCCTCTACCAACCCGACCAAGCGCGGCTCGTGACCGCCGCCGTGGCCGGCGAGGACCGCTTCGCCGGCCATTATCACCAGGAATATCAAATCGGCGAAGGCTATACCGGCTGGGTGGCCGCCCAGAAACGCCCGTTGGTCGTGCCCGATCTCAGCGCGCTGTCCGACCCGCAACCGCTCGTGCCCGCCTTGCCGGGCGGCATCCTCATGCGTGCGTACATCGGCTTGCCGCTGATCACCAGTGGCGCAGCCGGCGCGGATACACTGCTGGGTACGCTGGAAGTGATGTTCGATACGCCTTTTGCTTTCGCCCCCCATGACGTGCGGCTGTTGCAGCAAGTGGCCGATGAAGCCGCGATTGCCATCGAAAACGCGCAGACCTATCGTGGCTCCCGTGAGCGCCTGGACCGCCGCCTGCAAGAACTGACGGTGTTGCAGCGCATCGGACGCGAACTGAACGCCACCTGGGATCTGGGCCGCATCTTTGAGTTGTTGGCCCGCGAAGCCGCGCAGGCCACGCGCGCCGGCACGGCGAATGTGATCGAGGTGGACCCCGATGGGCGCACGTACCACCTGCGCGCTGTTTATGGTCTTGATGCGGAGCGCAGCGCGCGCTATATGGCGCTGCCCGTCCCGCTGGAGATGGGCCTCGTGGGGCAAGCGATTCGCAGCGGCACGCCGCGCCGGGTGGCCGATGTGCGCGAGGTGCCGGGCTATGTGGAGATTGACCCGGCCACGCGCTCCGAATTGGTCATGCCGATCCGCTACGAGGATCAGATCGTCGGCGTGCTGAACCTGGAGAGCGACCAAGTGGCGGCCTTTGACGAGGACACCCAACACTTCGTCGAAGCCCTGGCCGACCAAGCGGCTATCGCGGTCGGCAACGCGCAAAATTATGAGGCCCAGGTGCGCCAGGGCGAACAGTTGCTGCGCCGCGCCAGCCAGTTGAACCAAGTGCTGGAAATCAGCAACGCGCTCACCGGCGAACAGCCGCTGGAAGATGTGTTGGACCAGATCGTACACGCCGTCACCGAGACCGCCGGCTTCAATATTGCCAATCTCAATATCGTGGACCCGACCCAACTGGACCTATTGCGCTGTGTCGCCAGTGCCGGACTGCCCTTGCCGATGTTCGAGGAACTGCGCCGCGACACGACACCCGTGCGCCTGATTACCGGTTCGCTGATGCGGCCTGAGTTTCGCCTGGGGCGGGCCTATTTTATCGGTTATGAACACAAAGCGGTGTTCGCCGGCATTCGCACAGTGACGATGCAGCCGGTCAAACCCACGCGCAGCCCGCATGACTGGCACGCTGAAGACGCGCTGATTGTCCCGCTGACCAGCACCACCGGCGACTTTCTCGGCTACCTGTCGGTAGATGAGCCGCTGGACGGCAAACGCCCGACCCGTGCGGTGGTCGAAACGCTGGAGATTTTTGCGAACCAGGCCGCCATTGCGGTCGAAAACGCGCAACTCTTCGACCGCTACAAACACCGCATCACCGAACTCGCCACGCTCAACGGCCTCGGCGAGAGCTTGGCGGCCTTGCTCGACATTGAGCAGATCGGCGATACCGTCTACCGCCAGATTAGCGGCTTCTTGCCCGCCGAGTCGTTCTATCTGGCTACCTATGACCCAGCGACGGGCGTGATCCACTACGAGTTTTGCATTGATATGGGCCAGCCCATCGGAATGCCGGACGGGCATATTGGGCGTGGCATGGGCAGTCGTGTCCTGCAAAGCGCCGCCCCGATGGTAGTCAACGATATGGAAGACCCCACCAACCCGGATTCGCCGGCGGGGGGCAATCACTACGGCGTGGGCGTGACACGCACCTGGGTCGGCGTACCTCTGCTGGTCGGCGGCCGGCCCATCGGCCTGCTGTCGGTGCAAAGCACCAAGCCGCACGCTTTTAATGCCGAGCAAGTCCAGTTCCTGAGCACCGTGGCGACCAGTTGTGCGGTCGCCATTCAGAACGCGCAACTCTTCCGCGAAGGCCGACGGCGGGTGGACGAACTCGCCACGCTGAACGCCATTGCCCGCGACCTCAATACCGTGCATGAACTGGACCCCTTGCTGACCCTGATCTACGATCAGGTGGGGCGTGTGCTTGATACGACTAACTTCCAGATTGGCCTTTGGTATCCCCAGCGCAACGAACTGGAGTTTCGCTTCATCCGCCAGGGCGGGGAACTCAAAGCGCTGGCCGTGCGCCCCCCCTCCGGGGGGGTCACCCCCTATATTCTGCACACGCGCCAGCCGCTGTTGATTCGCGGCGACAGCGCCGCCTGGAGCCGGCAAATGGGCCTCACCCATGTGGGGGAGCCGTCGCGCTGTTTCCTGGGCGCGCCGATGATCATTGGCGACCGGGCGCTGGGCGTGATCCTCGTCTATAATACCGAGCGCGATGACGCTTACGATGCCGAGAACCTGACGCTGCTGAGTACCATCGCCGCGCAGGCGGCCAGCGCCATCGAAAATGTGCAACTGTTCCAGGAGCGCGAACGGCGCATCAACGAACTCTCCATCCTCAACGAAGTGGCGCGCGACCTGACCGCCACACTGGATGCCTCGTCGCTGATGGAACGGCTGCTTGGTCATGTGATGCAGTTCACCAACGCCGGCTTCGGCAGCATCTTCCGTTATGACCGCCAACGCAACGGCTTGCGCTTGCTGGCGACACAGGGCATCCGCGATACGGCCATGATCCGCGAACTCGCCCAGACCTGGCCGCTCGACCGCGGGCTGATGGGCCGCGCCGCCCGCACCCGCCAGTCGTTGCTCATCGCCGATGTCACGCTGGAGCCGGATTATGTGAACCTCAACCCGCGTGTGCAGTCCGAGCTGATCGTGCCGATCCTTAAAGAGGACCAACTGCTGGGCGTGATCAGCATCAGCAGCCACTTGGTCAACGGCTTTGCCACCGACGATGTGCGCTTCGTGGAGCAACTGGCTTCGCAGGCCGCGATTGCGCTGGACAACAGCCGGCTGTATGACGAGGCGCAAACCCGTGTGCTGCAACTCGATACGCTCAACCAACTCGGCAATGTGCTGTCCGCCGCGCTGGATGTGGAAAGTATCTTCGAGACGCTCTACGAGCGCATCACCAATTTCTTTGAAGTTACCGCTTTCTATATTGCGTTGACTGATGAAGAAAATCAACAGATCCTCTTCCCCCTCATGGTCGAAATTGACGAAGCAACCGGAGACGAAAACCGGGTCGTCAATCAGCAGGTCGCCTGGGGTACGGGTTTGTCGGGTTACGTCATCAAAACCGGTCAGCCGCTGCTGATTCCTAATATGCACGACCCACGCTACGCCGAATTAGTAGACACTGCGAACCATGCGGGAAACTTGTATAAAACCGGTGCCTGGATGGGCGCGCCGCTGCTGGTCGCTAATCATCCGATTGGCTTGCTTTCGGTGCAATCGTTCCAGCCCGGCGCATACACGCAAGAGCATCTGCTGTTCCTGACGACGCTGGCCCACCATGCCGCCGTCGCTATCCAGAACGCTCGCCTCTTCGGCCAGATCCGGCACTTTAACGAAGAACTGGAAGCGGTGGTCGCCGAGCGCACCGAAGAACTGGCCGCCGCCAACCGCGAACTGGTGGTCCGCAATCAGCGCCTGGAAGAGCTGTACCAGATTAGCCATCAACTGACCACCACTCTGGAACTCGACGAGATCCTGCAACGCGGCTTGCAACTGGTCACGTCTATTGGTGGCGTGCAGCGCGGCTCGGTGATGCTCAAAGACCTGCAAAGCGGCCAACTGGTCTACCAGGCTACCGTGGGCCGGCCTAATATGGTCGCTAAAGGTACGCCGACTCCGTTCCAAACCGACGGGCTGCTCGGCTGGGTGGTGCGCGAACGCCAGGGCATCATGGTCAACGATGTGCTGGCCGACCCGCGCTGGGCCAAGAGCACGCAATGGGGGAGCGGGGTGCGCTCCCTGCTCAGTGTGCCGTTGCTGTCGGGCGAGGATCTGCTGGGCGTGGTGAACCTGACCCACCCCGAACCGAACCATTTTGACGAAGGCCACTTGCGTTTGATCTCAACGGTGGCGAACGAAATGTCTATCGCCATCCATAACGCCACCCTCTACAGCTTCATCACTGAGCAGTTTGAGCGCGAAGCCGCTGCCTTGCGTGTGCAAGAAGCCGAGGCCAGCAAGCTGAACGCCGTCCTCGGCAGTATCACCGACGGCGTGCTGGTGTTCGATTTCGATCATCGCGTGATCCTGATGAACAGCGCCGCCGAAGGCTTGCTCGGCGTGTCGGCGCAGCAACTGCTGGGTTTGCAGATGCCGCAGAGTTTGCAACAGCTCGATCTCGCGCCCGATACGCTGCAACTCTTGACGCAGCTAACGATGCTGCCGACATTGCCGCTGGGTAGTACGCCCTGGCAGAACCGCTTCCAACTGACGAACCAAGTGGTGAACGTGATCGTGTCGCGCGTGTCGTCGGTGCAACGGGAGATGTTAGGTGTGGTCATGACGTTCCGCGATGTGACCAAAGAGGTGGAAGTGGACCGCATGAAGAGCGAGTTCATTTCGCTGGTGTCGCATGAGATGAAGACCCCCATGACCTCGATCAAAGGCTACACCGACCTGATCCTGATGGGATCGGTCGGCGCAATCAGCGATATGCAAAAGAGCTTTCTCAACGTCATCAAAAGCAACACCGACCGCCTTAGCGCGCTGGTCTCGGATCTGCTGGACCTCTCGCGCATCGAAACCGGACGCATCAAGCTGGAACTGAAGTATGTGCAGTTAGAAGATTTGATCAATGATGTGGTGGCAAGCCTGCGGACGCAGATCGAAAGCAAGCACCAGACGGTGACGGTGCAGGTTCCGTGGGGCTTGCCCGACATTAAGGTGGACAGCCAGCGCGTGCTACAGGTGCTGACCAACTTAGTCAGCAACGCTAACAAATACACGCCCGAAGACGGCACGATCACCATCCTGGTCGAAGAGGATGCCGGCGGCACCCTGATAGTCCGTGTGCGCGACACCGGCATCGGGATGGCGACCAAAGACCAGGAACGCCTGTTTGAACGCTTCTTCCGCGCCGACCACCCCGGCGTGCAAACGGTCAGCGGCACCGGTCTCGGCCTGGTCATCGCCAAGTCGCTGGTCGAAATGCACGGCGGCACGATGAGCGTCGAGAGCGAACTGGGGGCGGGCAGCACCTTCACCTTCACCTTGCCCTTGCGCGTCGGGGATGATGTGGCCGTGCGCGTGCCCGAACTCCCGCCGGGCCTCCCGGTACTGCTGCCTGTGGATCTCAGTGCGACCACGGTGCCGGTGCTTGCGCGCACGATGGAAGAGTTAAGCGACGACCTAGACCTGTCCGACTTTGACTTGGCGGTGGCCGCGAGCGACGCGCTCACCAATCGGCCGCCGGCTGCTGCGCCGACCGACGGTGTGCCCGCCGATCCGCCCGCCCCTTTGCCTCATGTGTTGGTGGTAGACGACGATCCCGACACGCGCCGGTTGCTGGGCCTGCAGCTGGCCGGGCACGGCTTCCGCGTCAGCGAGGCGAGCGGCGGGCGCGAGGCACTGGCGCTGGCCGCAGCCGACCGCCCCGATCTGATCACGCTTGACGTGATGATGCCGGGCCTCGACGGTTTTGAGACGCTGGCGGCGCTCAAAGAGGCCGCCGCCACGGCGCAAATCCCGGTCGTCATGCTCTCCGTCTTGCCCGAAGAGGAGCGTGGCTTTGCCCTCGGTGCGACCGACTATTTGCCGAAGCCGCCCGACCCGGAGCAACTGATGGACATCATCCGTGAGGTGCTGGCGCATGGGGCGACCCCGGCGCGCGATCTCAATTCCTTGCGGGTGCTGGTGGTAGACGACGAACCCGACCTAGTGAGTTGGCTGGAAACCGCGCTGGGCCGCCAGGGGATGACCGTGATCGCTGCCTATGGCGGGCGCGAAGGCTTGGCGAAAGCCGTCAGCGAACGGCCTGCCGTCATCGTCATGGATGTGCGGATGCCCGACATGAGCGGCCTCGACGTGCTGCGGGCGCTCAAAGCCGACCCGGTGACGGCGGACATCCCCGTGATCTTTATGACCGCCTCGGATATTGACAAGCGCACCGTGCGCGCGCGAATGCTCGGCTTGGGGGCGGCAGAACTGCTCGGCAAGCCGTTCTCCGCCGACATCTTGGTAGACGAAATCCTACGCCAAACCCAGCTCCTGCGGGAGCTACAACCTGTGGGCAGCGCCGTCGCGGGCGACCCGCAGACTGGACAAAGGATCTGATGAGCCAATATCGTGTGTTGGTGGCCGAAGATGAGGCCGATATTCGCTTCATGACCTGCTTTACGTTGCGCTTTGGCGGGTTTGAGGTCTCCGAAGCCGCCGATGGGCAAGAGGCGCTGGAAATGGCCCAGCGCGATCCGCCCGACTTGATCTTGCTGGATGCTAAAATGCCCCGGCTAGACGGCTTCGAGACCTGCCGCCAACTCAAAACGCTGCCGGAAACGCAGCATATCCCGGTGGTGATGCTTTCGGCGATGGGCCAGGAGCGCGAAATCGCTCGTGGCAAGGGCGCGGGCGCGGTAGACTACCTGCTCAAACCCTATGTGCCGCAAGACTTGATCGCCCGACTCAAATCTATTCTGGAAAGTGGGACATAGTGCGTAGTGTTTAGTGTTTAGTGTTTAGTGTTTAGTGTTTAGTGACGGAGATTGGCCGTAATTAAACACTAAACACTGAACGCTAAACACTACGCACTAAACACTAAACACTAACGGCTATGAGCGCAATTATCATCGAAGATAGCCTAGTTCACTACGAAGTGATCGGGCGCGGCAAGCCAATTATTTTTCTGCATGGCTGGCTTGGCTCGTGGCGCTATTGGATGGGCACGATGGAGGCGTTGGCGCGTCGCCATCGTTGCTATGCGCTCGATTTTTGGGGCTTCGGCGACTCCGACAAGACGCGCGCCAATTGCACCATGTCGGATTATTTGTCGCTGGTGGACCAGTTTATGGACCGCATGGGCTTGGTGGACGCGCCTATCGTCGGCCATTCGATGGGCGGCACCATCGCCATTCGCCTGGCGCTGGAATATCCGCACCGCGTCAGCCGGCTGATCCTGGTCAGCGCGCCGGTGGTGGGGCGTAACTGTACCCCGCTGATCAAGCTGGCGAGCAACGCCCGCATCAACAAGATGTTTTGGAAGCCGAGCGTTCTCACGACGTGGGGCCGGCCGCTGCTGCACCGCTGGATCGCGACCAACTGGCAGGTCTGGTATCGCGAGATCCTCGAAGATGTGCTGAAAGTGACTCCCGAAGCGGCCCAGCAAAGCGGCTATACCCTGATCCGCACCGATCTGCGGCCCCAGTTGCGCCACCTCAAAATGCCGGTCCTGGCGATGCACGGCACGAAGGACACCGTCGTGGCGTTTTCCGAACTCAACCATTTCAAGGGCAACGGCCTCAGCGACGCGCACACGGTTGCCTTCGACAATTCGCAGCACTTCCCGATGCTCGACAGCCCCGCCGAGTTTCACAAACTGCTGCTGGATACCCTCACGCCGCCGCCCGACTAAGTTGCGCCCGCGAAAGGATCGCTCCCGCTATGGCTACCCGTTTCCTCACCGGCGGTCGCGTGCTGACGATGGCCGGTGCCACGTTTGAGCAGGGCTTTGTGCAGATCAGCGCCGGCAAGATCGTTGCGGTCGGCGACATGGCCGACCTGCCGCCGCTTGCGCCTGATGCGGAACAAGTAGACCTGCGCGGCAAATGGCTGCTGCCGGGGCTGATTGACGCGCACACCCATGTCGGTGTCGGCGAACAGGGCTTTGGCCGCGAGGGGATGGATGTCAATGAAACCTCCGACCCCGTCACCCCGCAGGTGCGCGCCCTCGACGCGGCCAACCCCGACGACGCGGCCTTCGCCGATGCACGAAGCGCGGGCATCACCTGCGTGCAGATCCTGCCCGGCAGTTCCAACGTGGTCGGCGGGCAAACGTTTATCGCCAAGACGCACGGCAGCCGCATTGACCGCATGATCGTGCGCGCACCGTCGGGCATCAAGGCCGCTTTCGGCGAAAACCCCAAGCGCACGCACGGCGATAATAAGCGGATGCCCTCGACCCGGCTGGGCGTGGCCGCGCTGTTCCGCGACCTGTGCGTGCGGACACAAAACTATATCGCCAAGCAGGATGCCGCTGCGCCCGGCCAGCCGTTTGAGCGCGACCTGCGCCTAGAAGCGATGGCCTGCGTGCTGCGCGGCGAGATCCCCATGCACATTCACGCCCACCGCGCCGACGACATCCTGACCGTGCTGCGAATCCACGATGAGTTTGGCTTCCGCTTGGTGCTGCACCACGCGACCGAAGCGTTCAAGCTGGCCGATGAACTGGTGGCGCGCAACATTCCCGCTATCCTCGGCCCGGTGCTGACCTCGCGCTACAAAGTCGAGCTACGCGAACGGAGCCTGCGGACGGCGGGGCTGCTGGTGAAGGCCGGGGTGCTGGTCGCACTCACCACCGATCATTGGGTGGTGCCCATTCAGCACCTGATGGTCGGCCTAGCCCTCTCGGTGCGCGACGGTCTGCCGCGTGACCGCGCCCTCGATCTCGTGACGATCAACCCGGCCACCATCCTGGGCATTGCGGATCGCGTAGGCTCCCTGGCCCCCGGCAAAGATGCCGACCTCGCCGTGTTCAGTGGCGACCCCCTCGACCTGATGCAGCGCGCCGAGCAGGTCTATGTGGACGGCGAGTTGGTCTACCAGTATCAGGGCTAATCACGCCGGGAAAGAAGACTGCGAATGATCACGCGCGTAGAGATAGACGGCTTCAAGACTTTTCATGATTTCAGCTTAGATATGGCTCCCTTCCAGGTGATCATCGGCGCGAACGGCACCGGCAAAAGCAACCTGTTTGACGCGCTACGCTTGCTTTCACGCCTAGCGGATACCGATTTGCGCTCCGCCTTCCAAGATCTACGCGGTGAAGCCAACGAACTCTTCTCTATTCTGCCGGATGGTCAGTCTAGTAGCCGTATCCAATTGGCTGTTGAAATGTTAGTGGCACCTCAGATTCAAGATAGCTGGGGTGCCGAAGCCACTCTGCCCTATACACGACTCCGTTATGCACTTGAAATCCGTCGTAGCACAGATGAACTGGGCTTGGAGCGCCTTTATGTCACTCATGAAAGCCTCACTGCTATCGCACGGAAAAATGATGAATGGATAAAAAAACACATAGGCGAACATGAAAGTGTTTGGTTACCACCATTAAAGAGTGGACGCAGCGCACCTTTCATTTCTACTGATACGGCTGAGGGCAGTGTGGCAACGATTTATCTACATCAAGATGGTCGTAAGGGTCGTCGTGCTAGTGTGGCTGAGAAGGCCGAACGCACTGTGTTGAGTGGTGTTACTAATACGGAATTTCCCCACGTCCTGGCTGCGCGTGAGGAGCTACGTAGCTGGAAGTTCTTACAACTCAACCCAGAAGTACTGCGCCAGCCCAGTTCGATGGTCGCGCACCAATTCGTATCCGCCGATGGTAGCAATTTGCCTAGTACACTAGCTCGAATGCAGGCCGAGGACACTTATGTAATGGCGGATGTGTCACGCGACCTAGCAAACCTCGTACCGGGCATTACAGAGGTTGTGATAGAACAGGATCAACCGCGTAACCGCTACATTATGAAAGCCCGCACCCAAGACGGTACGCTATTCTCCTCGCGGGTGTTGTCAGACGGCACTTTGCGTTTACTGACCCTGGTTGCGCTGAAAAACGATAGTCAGCATCGCGGCGTGCTGTGTTTTGAGGAGCCGGAGAACGGCGTGCATCCGTTTCGCTTGCAGAATATGGTGCAACTGCTACGAGATTTAGCCACAGACTTTGCCGATCCTGAGCAGCGCGAACAGCCACTACGACAACTGCTGGTGAATACCCATTCACCCACTTTAGTGAGCCAATTAGTTGCTCAACTGGGTATCTATTCAGGAGCCGCACCCGAACTGACATTTGCCCACACGGTTATGCGGGTGCAGCCGGGCAGTGCTACGCCGCCCCTGCGTGTTACGCGCATGACCCATATAGACCCCTCAATACAACGGGATCTCAATGTCGGCGCTAATGGTTCTAACGGTTCTGATGGTGTCTACACAGTTAATCAGGTGATAGAGTATCTCCATAGCGCCGATGCCGATAAAGCCGTTGCTATCTTGACGCATGGATTAGTGGGTGATTAACTTAACCCTGGCACTATACGCAGAAGGTGTAACTGATACAGGGTTCTTGCCCGTCCTGATCCAGCGCACCGTGCAGCAGCTTTTAGCAGAACGCGGACGGCAGACTACAGATGTGTCGGAGCCGTTTGTTATTGACGGCAACGTTCATGCGCTGCCCCGACAAGCCGAGCGCATCTTGGCAGCCGCCCGTCACGCGGCGGGCTACCATGCCTTGCTCATTCATGCCGATGCGGATCATCCGCAACCAGACCGGGCATTGCGCGAGCGTGTGCAACCCGGCATAGATCTTGTGCAGCACTCTACGGAGGCGGTTTGCCGGCATTTGGTGCCCATTGTCCCTGTGCAGACTACGGAAGCCTGGATGCTGGTCGATCCTGACGCACTACGTGCCGTGATTGGCACTGCGGCAACCAACGCCGACTTAGGTCTGCCATACCTTCATGAAATAGAGTCCATAGCGGACCCTAAGCAGTTACTCCAACAAGCTGTTCGCATCGCGGAGGTCCATCGTCGCACACGCCGAAAGATCGTGGTGAGTACGATATACCGTCCGCTGGCTGAACGCTTAAGTTTGCAAAGTCTAAAGCGTATACCCTCGTACCAGCAGTTTGTTGACGATATGCTGGCCGTGCTGATAAAGTTGAATCTGGCTCAGTAGTTGGATTCCTGTCCCTCTGGATAGTGGATCAGGTCGTTGCTATACGTAATACGCAGTACGCAATACGCACGTTCCCTGGCGCAGCAGCGGCCCTTTCGGGTATAACAAAGAGACCTTACCCACGAGGAGCCGCCTGCATGGACCCTGACGCATCCCTATCCCTGGCCCGCATCTTGCCGCGCCTGGAAGCCCGCTTTGCCGGAGCAGACCCGGCCGCCTGGGCCGTGTTCCGCACGCGCCTGTACGCCCATTTCGGCACGCTCTTCCCGTTGCTGCGGCACCTGTACGGCGGACAGTACGATTTTTTCTACCACCTGGAAGCCACGCTGGAAATGGCCGCCACGATGTGGCTGGCCCGCTCACCGGCCTTGCAGGCGCTGGACGCGGCGCGCGAAGCCGACCCCGGCTGGTTTCAGGCGCAGGGGATGCTGGGCGCGGTGGCCTATGTAGACCTGTTCGCCGAAACGCTGGACGGCGTGCAGGCCAAGGTTCCCTACTTCCAAGAGCTAGGCGTGACCTATTTGCACCTGATGCCGCCCTTCCTGGCTCCGGCAGGCAACAACGACGGCGGCTATGCCGTCAGCAGCTATCGTGAGACCAACCCGGCGTTGGGTACAATGGCCGACCTGACCGACTTGGCCGGTGCGTTGCGCGTCGCAGGCATCAGCTTGGCGCTAGATTTTGTGTTTAATCACACCTCCGACGAGCACGCCTGGGCGCGGGCGGCGCTGGCCGGCGATCCGCAGTACCAAGCCTACTACCGGATGTTCCCCGACCGCAGCATCCCCGATGCCTACGAGCGCACCCTGCGCGAAATCTTCCCCGATCAGCGACCCGGCAACTTCACCTGGCGGCCCGATGCCCAACGCTGGGTCTGGACCACGTTCAACAGCTTCCAGTGGGATCTGAACTATGCCAATCCCGAAGTGTTTACGCGCATGGCCGAAGAACTGCTGTTCCTGGCGAACCAGGGCGTGGAGGTGCTGCGGCTGGATGCAGTGGCCTTTATCTGGAAGCAGCTGGGCACCGCTTGCGAGAATCTGCCCGAAGCGCACCTGCTGATCCAGGCGTTCAACGCGCTGGTCCGCATCGCCGCGCCCGCGCTGCTGTTCAAGTCGGAGGCGATTGTCCACCCCGACGAGGTGATCCGTTATATCCGGCCCGACGAGTGCCGGCTGTCGTATAATCCCCTGCTGATGGCGCTGCTCTGGAACACGCTGGCGACGCGCGATGTACGGCTACTGGCCGCCTCCATGCGTGACCGCTTCCCGATAGATCCGCGCTGCGCCTGGGTGAACTATGTGCGTGTCCACGACGACATCGGCTGGACCTTTGACGACGCAGTAGCCGGGCGCTTGGGCATCAACGGCTACGACCACCGCCGCTTCCTCAACCAGTTCTACACCGGGCGCTACCCCGGCAGTTTCGCGCGGGGCGTG
>JALYUO010000851.1 GCA_030853735.1 Chloroflexota bacterium | reverse complement strand
CAATAAACCGTGGTCCGGCACTTTGTAGGCACGAATTTGTGCGCTAAATTAGGCATGACCACGGTTTATTGTGGTGCTACCGGGCCAACCACTTTTCAAGATCATTAGCTGAATTACTATAGAAGGGTAACCAGTGGGCGGACAACCGGCCCGGCTCCAGATCGCCCCACAGCTAATGTGACATTGCCGAACTACTATGACTCTGGCAAAGTCCTACTACTGAGTATCATAGGCGGGTGGACCCCGCGCTGCCGCTGGGCGGAACGCTGTGCAGGGGCACGGGAAAGCGCGCCGGCAGGCACGGTAGGTGCAGCGGTAGGCGGAAGGGGCAGGGCGAAACCAGGCACCCTTACCCTGAACGATGCGTGATAATCGGACTTTGCCAGAGCCCTGCGCGTGGGGGTGCGCCCCTCGACTTTGCGCGGCGCTTCGTCTATAATAGCCATGGGACCACACGATCTTTTTCCATGGATCAGGGGAATTCGCAATCGCTATGTATACTGCTAGGAGACGCACGCCGCGCTCGTTGGACCGCCCGGCGCAGCCCCGCGTGGTAATTATCGGAGCCGGCTTCGGCGGCCTCAGCGTGGCCCGCCACCTGGGCGGCGCGCCGCTGGAGGTGCTGGTCCTCGACCGCAACAATTACCACGGCTTCTGGCCGCTGCTCTATCAGGTGGGCACGGCGGGCTTGGAACCGGAGGCGATTGCCTACCCGGTGCGCGCCATTCTGCGCCGCTATCCCAACGTAGATTTCCGCATGGGCACCGTCACCGGGGTGGATTTCGCCGCCCGGCAGGTGCGGATCGGCGGCGCAACAGTGCCCTACGATTACCTCGTGCTGGCCGCCGGCAGCACCAATAACTATTTCGGCAACCCCACGCTGGCCGCCCAGACCTACAGCCTCAAAGACCTAAACGATGCCCAACGGCTACGCAATCGCATCCTGGCCGCCTTTGAGCAGGCGGTGACCGAACCCGACCCGCAGCGGCAACGGGCCTTGATCACTTTCGCCATCGTCGGTGGCGGCCCCACCGGGGTCGAACTGGCCGGCGCAATGGCCGAATTGATCCATCAGGTGCTGCGGAAAGACTACCCCACGCTGGATACCGACCGGGCGCGGGTGGTGCTGGTGGAGGCCACCGACCGCATCTTGGTCGCCTTCCCCGACCGCTTGCAGCGCAGCGCCCTGCGCCGGCTGGCTAAATTGCGCGTCCAGGTCATGCGGAATGCCGCCGTGGACAGCGTGGCTGCGGGAGTTGTGACCTTCAAGAATGGGCTGCGGCTGGCGGCGGGCACGGTGGTCTGGGCGGCGGGCATTCGCGGCGCGACCTTACTCGACGGTTTGGGCCTCGATCTGGGCCGGGGTTCACGGCTGAAGGTCTTGCCGACGCTCGATGTGGCGGGCCACCCAGAAGTATTTGCCATCGGCGATCTAGCGTACCTGGAAGGTTACAAGGGCGACGCGCCCTATCCGCAAGTCGCCCCGGTCGCGATCCAGCAGGGCAAACAAGTGGCGGCCAATATCCAGGCGCGGCTGGCGGGTCGCCCGTTGCGCCCGTTCCACTACTTCGACAAAGGCAGCATGGCGACCATTGGCCGCCGCGCTGCCGTGTTTGATGCTTTCGGCATCCAGCTGAGTGGGGTCATCGCTTGGTACGGCTGGCTGGTCATTCATCTGATGTCGTTGGTTGGCTTCCGCAACCGGCTGATCGTGCTGGCAAACTGGGCCTACAACTACTTCACTTATGACCGCGGCGTGCGGCTCATCTCCGGTGGTCAGGAATGAGCAGCGAACGACCGACGCACACCGGCGACCGCCCGACGCGGAGCTACCGCCAACTGTTCGCCCAGAACGGCGCAATCCAACTGCTGATCGATCCGCAGACGATGGCGATTGTGGATGCCAACCCAGCCGCCTGCGCCTTCTACGGCTATCCGCGCGAAGTCCTGATGGGGATGACGATTAACGAGATCAATATGCTGTCGGGCGAGGAGTTAGCCGCCGAACTGGCCGATGCCGCCGAAGAACAACGGGCCTATTTCTTTTTCCGCCACCGGTTAGCCTCCGGCGAAATGCGCGATGTGGAGATGCACTCCGGCCCAATTTTGCTGGGCGAACGGCAATATCTCTATGCCATTGTGCATGATATCAGCGCCCGTAAGCGCGCCGAGCGGGCATTGCAAGAAGCCCAGCAGACGCTGCGCGAAAGTGAGGCCAAATATCGGCTGCTGTTTGAAAGCAACCCCCAGCCGATGTGGGTCTATGACAGCAACACGCTGCGCTTCCTGGCCGTGAACGAAAGCGCCGTCAGCCGCTACGGCTACAGCCGCGCCGAGTTCCTGACGATGACCATTGCCGACATCCGCCCGCCGGACGACGTGCCGGCCCTGATCCGTGCTACCACCGAAGGCATCCCCGTCACCGGCCTCTGGCGGCACCGCACCAAGAGCGGCGCGGAACGCTGGGTTGAAATCACCTCGCACGCCACCCAGTTTGATGGGCGGGCGGCACACTTAGTGATCAGTACCGATGTCAGCGAGCGCAAACGGGCTGAAGATCAACTGCGCTTGCAAGCGGCGGCGCTGACGTCGGCGGCCAACGCGATCATGATCACCGACCGCCTGAACCGCATCACCTGGATTAACCCCGCCTTCACCCAGTTGACCGCCTACGACTCCGCCGAAGTGGTCGGGCGCACCTCCGATTTGCTGGAATGCGGCGAACAGGACCGCGCCTTCTACCACCAACTCAACGCGACGATCCAAGCCGGCCAAGTCTGGCAGGGCGAGTTGATCAACCAGCGCAAAGACGGCACCCTCTATGCGGCGGAGCAGACCATCACCCCGGTGCTGAGTGAGCAGGGCACCGTCACCCACTTCATCACCATCATGCAGGATATTACCGAGCGCAAGCACAACGAACAGCAGATCCGTTATCTGGCAAGCCACGACAGCCTCACCGGCCTAGCCAACCGGCTGGAACTCGAAAGCCGGCTGGAACGCATGGTGGTCCGAGTGGGGCGCGGCCAGGAGAGCACCTTATTGTTCCTCGATATGGACAACTTTAAGCTGGTCAACGACACGGTGGGCCACAACGCCGGCGACCAGTTGCTGATCGTCCTCAGCGGCTTGGTCGGCGAGGCGCTGCGCCCCAGCGATCTGTTGACCCGCGTGGGAGCCGACCATTTCGCGGTGCTGCTGGAAGGCACGCCACTCGACCAAGCCCGCCTGATCGCGGAATCATTGCGTGGCACGGTGGATGCCTATCCGTTTTATGTCGGCGGGCGCAACTTCGCCCTCAGCTTGAGCCTGGGCTTGGTGGCGGTGGACGGCACGGTGCCGGCGGGCGACCTGCTGGCGCAGGCCGACAGTGCCATGCACACCGCCAAACGCCAGGGCGGCAACCGCGTGGCCGTCTACCACCCCGACGAAAGCACCCTCAGCCAGTTGTCGGCGGCCAACGGCTGGGTGCGCCGCATTAAGCTGGCCCTGCGCGACGACCAGTTGGTGTTGCACTATCAACCCGTCACCCGGCTCAGTGACGGCGCGATTGTGCATTACGAAGCCTTGCTGCGGATGTTGGACGAGAACGGCAGTTTGATCATGCCCGGCGCGTTTATCGCGGCGGCGGAACGCTTTGGCCTGATGCCGCCGCTCGACCGCTGGGTGGTGCGCGGGGTGGTCGCCATGCTGCGCGATCACAGCGCGGCGCGCATTTTCATGAACCTGTCGGGGCGCAGCCTGGCCGACGAGGGGCTGTTGGAGTTTATTCGCCACGAATTAGCGGCGGCTGACGTGGCTCCCGCCCGGCTGGGCTTCGAGATCACCGAGACGGCGGCGGTGCAAGACTTTGTGCGTGCCGAACATTGGATTCGGGAGGCGAAAACGCTGGGTTGCCGCTTCGCGTTGGATGACTTCGGCGTGGGCTTCACCTCGTTCGCCTACCTGCGGAGCCTGCCGGTAGACCAGATCAAAATTGACGGCTCGTTTATCCGCACGCTGGAAGGCGACAGCAGCAACCGCCATATCGTGCAGGCGATGCACACGCTGGCCCGCTCGCTCGGCAAAGAGACGGTTGCTGAGTTCGTGGAGTCGGCGGCGATCCAGCGCATTGTGCGCGAGATCGGCGTGACCTATGCACAAGGCTACTATCAAGGCTTGCCGTTGGCCGGCTTGGTAGATAGCTAAGGCACCGGGCCGGCGGCCGCGACCCCGACAGCCCGTTGGCCTGTCGGCGCTCCCGGTCTGCGGCCGCCCCTATTGGCCTCTGTGCGGCAACCGCCCGCCCCTGGCTAAGGTAGCACGTATGACCCTGATCCTGGTGGTGGATGATGAGCCGGCGGTGCGCCGCTTGGTGCGAATCACCCTGGAAAGCCGCGGCTATACCGTACACTTGGCCGAAAATGGGCAGCAGGCGCTAGACTCCGCCCTGCGCGAACGGCCCGATTTGATCGTGTTAGATTGGATGCTACCCGATATGAGTGGCCTGGAAGTCTGCCGAGGGTTGCGCGCCAACCCGCTCACCGCGCACGTCCCGATCATCTTTCTGACCGCGATTGATGTGATCGACAATAAAGTGGCCGGCCTCGAAGCGGGAGCCGACGACTATATCACCAAGCCTTTTGAGCCGCAGGAGCTGGTGGTGCGGATCAAAGTGCAGGTGCGCCGGGCCGCCGAACGCGGCCAGATCAACCCGCTCACCCAACTGCCCGGCAACACGCTGATCGAGCAGGCGATCCGCGAGCGGCTGGTCGATCCGCAGCGCCCCTTCGCCTTATTCTACTTCGATCTCAACGATTTCAAGTCCTACAATGACTTTTTCGGCTTTAGCTGGGGCGATCAACTGCTGCGCGTGCTGGCCGATGTGATCCGCCGGGCGATGCACGAACAGGGCGGGCCGGGCACGTTTATCGGCCATGTGGGCGGCGATGATTTTGTCGGTATCGCCACACCGGCGGTCATCCTGCCCATCTGCGAGCAGGCACTGCGCCAGTTCGACGGGGCCGCCGAGTTGCTGTGCGTGGCGGCGGGCGCACCCGACGGCTTTGTGCTGGAAGACCGCGTTGGTCAGGTGCGGCGCTTTGGCCCGCCGCGCCTCAGCATCGGCGTGGTCACCAACGAAGCACGCCAGTTCACGTCGCATCTCGAAGTGGGTCAGTTCGCGGCCCATGTGAAAAAGCGCGCCAAACAGCAAGGCGGCAGTGGCTATTTTGTCGAACGCCCACTGCCCGACCCTGCTCCGCCGGAGACCGCCCCATGAGCGGCGACACGGGGCCGGTAGTGCCGCCTGATTTCGCGCACGGCGCGGCCAATCCCTATCTGGTCGTGCTGGTCCACTACGGGCGCGAGCTGGCGCTGACGCTGGACACCGGGCGGATCTACGAACTGGCCCTGGACGGCGCGATGGCGCTGCTGGCGGCTCCGGCGGCGCTGCTATGCAGCCGCCCAACCGCTGCTGCGCCGGGGCAGGTACTCCAAGCCCACGCGGTTGCGCCGGCGTTGGCGGCGGCGCTGGCCGCCCTGGCACCGCAGTCCACCAGAGGCCACGACACCCTGACCATGGTCATCAGCACCGCCGGGCCGGCGGTCGTG
>JALYUO010000831.1 GCA_030853735.1 Chloroflexota bacterium | reverse complement strand
TGGCCCTGGTTAACCCGACCGCCGGAGGGATGGCGCGAATCGCCGGCTCCATTCGTGTATTCGTGGCCGGTCGGTCGCCCCACCACGCCGCAGAGCACCGCTGCCTACCACCCCGCCCGTGCGCGCTCGACTGGGCCGTTAGGCTGAGTAGTTACTTGCGTATTGCGTATCGCGTATCGCGTATCGTGCTGTAGGGGCGCTGCTTGCTGCGCTCGTGGCCGGCACGCGGGCCGGTTTTGTGCCCGGTTTTATGCCCGGTGCTGGGCGGGCTGTTGGATTGTGCCGGTTGGGGAGCGGTGCTATACTGCGGGCGATGTAATCTATAGCCTCTTGCCCGTGGCGTTCGTGTCCATAGGAGTTCTCCCATGTCGGCTAAGACCATTTTCAGTTGGGTGTTGGGTGTGCTGTTGTTCGCCGGCTTGGCGCTGCTCGGCTTGCTGCCCACGATAGATCCGCCGCGTGTTGCGCCCCGTGCCGGCCAGCCGCGCCGTCAGTTCCGCCGCGCTCCAAACCTGCTTCGGCGGCCAGTCTGTCAGCAGCGTACGCCACTTGGCCGCCAGGCCTTGCTGCCCCAGATAGGCGGCTACCTGGGCGTTGAATAGATACCCAAGCGGCGGTTGATCGGTGAGCGCCCGCAACACATTCAGGCGGTCCTGGCCGGCGGTCGTGCGGTAGGCCGTGTAGGCCGGCGTGGTCAGTACGTGGCAGGAGTAGTTCTGCCCATTGACGCGGGTACTCGTTTCGTCGAGTTGTTGATAGGCACTGCTCGCTAGGCCGGCGGCCAGCACGGCGCTGCTCTCGGCGTGGAAAGGCGCGACGGCCTCCGTGAGCAAGTGGGCGATCTGCCCGGCGGAAATCTGGACCCCGAAATAACTCACCAGTTGGGCCAATTTGGCTGCGCTAACATTGGCGGCAAAATATTGACTGAGCAAGAAACTGTGCAACTCGGGGCCGAATTGGCCCTGATAGCCAGGAGGCAACGGGGCCAGGAACGTCTGACCCGCGCGGGGGGAGTAGAACTTTTCCTTGCGGAAGCGAATAGTCTCCGTCTCGATGCGTAGATCCTGCACCAGTACATCCTCGTAGCCTTTGAATTGGGCATCGGGAGGGCAGCGTGGTCCGATCTAGCCGGCCCAGTTCCTCGCGCGTGATGGTGAGATGTGCCTATTCGATGTGCCTGTTATTGCTATTGAGTGCAAAACCTACCTGGATAAAGCGATGCTCGAAGGATCGTCACGGGCGGCGGAGGAGTTGAAGGCGCGCAATCCTAATGGGCTGTATATCGTCGTGATGGAACGCATCAAACTCAGTGAAGCCGTGAATCTACGCAAATATAAAGTAGACCAAATCTACGTCTTGCGAAAGCAAAAAAATACCGACCGCGAGTTTACGTTCGCAGCCAGCTATGTCCGCAATCCGCTTGACCCTGCTGTAGTGGGGCATCTGTACAACACAATGCGGACTCATCTGACCAGCGATTGGGTGATTGGCCTGGAGCAAAGCATCCGGCGCGGCTACCTGCTCTAGGATCACATTTGCTGGGCCGCTACAGGTACTTGCGGCTGCCTGGGCAACATGGTAGACTGGCGGCAGCTTTGTGTGACTTTCCCACCTGCTCGTAGCCGAAAGAGATTGCCTCTGATGCCTGATAGAGACCTGATCCCTTCTGATGCCGCCTACCTCCGTATGCTCTTGGAACCACTGGCGGTATGTAAACGATACCAACCGAAGTTCGGTCACAGCAAAGGGCTGACCCTGCTGGAGTTTCAATCGCTGCATGGCGCAGATCCGTTTTATACTTGGCTGGGCCTGGACTCTCCGTTGCTCTATGCCGCGCACCGCGCCGCAGGGGGTATGACTTCCGTGTATCGGCAAATTGGCATCGGCTGTCAGCGGTTGTTTCAGCAGGTTCTGATTGATACACTGGGCTTGACCCTCGCGGCAGCTACTTGGTCGTATGAGGTCACAAAACAGAGCGGCGCGGCGCAAACCCTGTCCCTTGATAGCCGGATTGTGACCAGTGGGGTGCGAAGCACGCAGCAGGCCGCAGTAACCGCTTGGCTACAAGAGGTGGGCCAAGCAGCGAGGGTCGCGCCGGTTGTGGGGCAGGCACTACAAGGCGCGGTATTTGAGGTGCGGCAGGGCTATAAGAGTAAGGACTCCAAGCGGCAAAATGCCGACATCGCTAACGCGGGCGCAGCGTATGCGGAAGGCTACCTGCCGGTGGTGGCGCTGCTTTCCACTCAGATTGACGACACTGTAGCAATTCGCTATACAAAAGCGCGCTGGATAATCCTCTACGGTACATTAACAGGATCAGCCCTAACGTCGCTCTATAGCTTCAGCCGTGAGGTGCTGGGCTATGACTTAGCCGCCTTCTTCCAACGCCATGTGACGACTTTTCGGCACGAAATGGAGTTGGTTTTAGCGGCGTTGCTGAGATGAGCCTCTCCGTTGCCCAACGGGCGGACCTGACCTTCAAGCACAACCGCACGCAGGGACGGCACGGCTGGCTGCGCCTGACTCCGGCTTATTCCGTCAAAGTAGTGCGCGAAATCCTCGATACTGCGGGTGTACTGCAACGGGTGCTGGATCCCTTTTCCGGCACGGGGACGACCGGGTTGGTGTGCGCGGAGGAGGGAATCGCCTGCGATTTGGTCGAGATCAATCCGTTTCTGGCTTGGGTCGCGGCGGTGAAGACGGCTACGTATAGCGGGACCGACGTGGCTACGGCGGGTGACGTGGCCTATGCGGTGGTGCAACGGGCGTTGCTGCCGAGGGCTGCCGGCGAACCGCTGTGGATACCACCAATCCAACATATTGAGCGGTGGTGGTCGGCGGAGCGATTAGCCGTCTTGGCCCGCTTATTCCATGAATTGCGGTGCCTACAGGCGGAAGTCGGTGCCGGCGCAGCGATCCAGCTAAACTTGCTGGCCTTCTGTCGCGTCGTGTTAGAGTGGTCCAATGCCGCTTTTAATCACCAGTCTATGTCGTTCAAGCCCTGGCAGCCAACACTGTTTGCTGCGGATGAGCGTGAGCAGATTGCCGATGCGTTTCTCAGCAATCTACAAGGGATCGTTGCCGACGCAAGCCGCCCTTTAGCGGGGCGTGTGCAGGTCTATACCGGCGATTCACGCACTGTGGCCCAGTATGTCACCGGGCCGTATGATTGCGTGATTACTTCGCCACCCTATCCGAACCGCTTTAGCTATATCCGTGAGGTGCGCCCCTATATGTACTGGCTGGGCTATCTTCAAGCCACGTATGAAGCGGGCGATTTGGATTGGCAGGCGATTGGCGGCACTTGGGGCAGCGCCACCAGCTGGTTGGGGCAGTGGACCGCTGCCGATAATAAGGCAACGGACGCGAGTTTCGTCACGATGTTGCAGGCCATTGGGCAACGTAGCCCACTGTTGGCGAACTATGTGCATAAATACTTCGTGGACATCACGGAACATCTGACTCAATTGCGCCAAGTGCTGGTGCCGGGAGCTAAGATTCACTACATCGTGGGTAACTCGAAGTTCTACGATACGTTGGTGCCGGTGGACACGATTTACGCACAGTTGCTGGAACAGTTAGGCTTTCAAGCGGTCGGAGTCGAAGTCTTACGCAAGCGCAACTCGAAAAAAGAGTTGTATGAGTTTGTCGTGTCGGCAACCTATCGGCCGGCAGCGTTGCTGTAACCAGAGTTGGGGAGACACCGGATGCCGCCGTTGCCGCAGATCACGCCGTCGCTGGCCTATGTAGGGTTCAATCTAGTTAAGGGGCTGGGGCCGGTGCGGCTGCGGCGACTGTTGGATCAGTTTGGCGATGTGGCGGCGGCGTGGGCGGCCCCGGTGGGCGATCTGGTGGCGGCGGGGCTGGACGGCAAGACGATGGCGAGCCTGCTGCTGACGCGGCAACGCTACGACCCGGCGGCGATGGCCGCGCAGTTGGCGACGTTAGGCGCGAGTCTGCTGACCTGGGACGATGCGGCTTATCCCGACCGCTTGCGCGATATTGATAATTCGCCGCCGGTGCTGTATCTGTTGGGCGACCTGGTGCCCGATGATGGGTGGGCGGTGGGTGTGGTGGGCACGCGGCAGGTGACCGGCTATGGGCGCGAGGTGACGGCGCGGCTGGCCGGCGATCTGGCGCGCAGCCGGGTGACGGTGATCAGTGGGCTGGCGCGGGGCGTGGATACGCTGGCGCACCAAGCGGCGCTTGATGCGGGTGGGCGCACGATTGCGGTGCTGGGGTCGGGGGTGGACCAGATTTACCCGCCGGAGAACCAGGCGCTGGCGCGGCGCATCGTGGCCGAGGGGCGCGGCGCGGTGATCAGTGATTACCCGCCGGGCACGCGGCCCGACGCGATCAACTTCCCGCCGCGCAACCGCATCATCTCCGGCCTCAGCCTGGGCGTGCTGATCGTGGAGGCGGGCCTGCGGAGCGGCGCGCTGATTACGCAGCGCTTTGCCTTGGAACAGAATCGTGAAGTGTTCGCCGTGCCCGGCAATATTTTCAGCGCGCAAAGTGAAGGGCCGAACGACCTGTTGAAGCAAGGAGCCAAGCCGGTGACGCGGGTGGGCGACATCTTGGAAGAGTTACAGTTGGGCATGGTGGCGGACCATGTCGAGGCGGTGCTGGCCCTGCCCGATGACCCGACCGAGCGCGCGCTGCTGGCCTGGCTGCGCCGCGATGCCGAGCCGCAGCATATTGACGCGATTGCGCGTGGCAGTGGCCTGCCGGTCCACACCGTCAGCAGCACGCTGACGCTGATGGAACTCAAAGGCATGGTGCGCCAAGTGGGGCCGCTGCAATATGTGCCGGTACGCTAACGGGTGTGCGTCACGTTTTTGCGCGCCGGCCGACCTCACCCCCCAACCCCCTCTCCTAAAGGGC